>JBQGEH010000832.1:0-4494 GCA_052039515.1 Nakamurella sp.
GCGAGGATCAGCGCCAGCACCAGCTCGGCGACCGACGGTCCGTGCACGCCGCGGGCGTTGCACAGGGTCACCCCGTCGGGCAGGACGTCGACGATGTCCTCGACGCCGGCGCTGGTCAGCTGCATCACCTGGAGATTCGGCATCGCCGCGAACTTGCCCGGCAGATCCTCGGAGTCCTCCACCTGCGGCACCCAGAAGGTCGTCTCGGCGAGCTTCGCGGGCTTGTCGCCGGTGCCGTCCCAGACGACCACCTCGACCCCGTCGGGCAGGTCGCCGAGCAGGCGGACGGCGTTGTCGTCGGGCAGGCACACCACGGTCATCCCGCCACCGTAGCCACCCCCCGGGACCGCCCGTGCGGAGGGCCGGGCGCCGTCAGGTCCAGTAGAGCAACCGGGCGGTGGGCAGCCGCTCGTCCAGCGCCGCGGTGAACCAGCTGCGCATCTCGGTCATCGTCGCCTTCGGGTACACGAACTTGACCCCGCCGAACTTGGAGCGCTTCTCGCTGCGGCTCTCCTCGTCCATCTCCAGCCGGGTCTGCGGGTACCAGCCCAGCAGCACCTCCTTGCTGGCCGGGGTGAACCGGTGGGTGATGATCTCGGCGGTCAGATCGACGTCGGGCACGCCGGCGAGGGTGGCGGCGACGTCGTCGAGCAGGGCGCCGTACCCGGCGCGCCAGTCGCCGATCGGCATGATCGGGGCGATGGTCAGCCCGACGGGGTAGCCGGCCCGGGCCATCGCACCCATCGCGGCGAGGCGTGCCGGCATCCGCGCCGTGCCGCCCTCGAAGCGGTGCGCGACCTCGTCGGAGTTGACCGAGAAGCGGACCCGGGTGCGGCCCCGGTGGTCCAGCGTCAGCAGCTCGCCGACGTCGTCGAACTTGGTGGTGAAGCGCAGCTGCACGCCGTCGCCGAACTCCCCGGACCCGACCCGGGCGACGGCCGCCGCCAGCGAGCCGGTCACCCGCTCGATGCCGAGCGGGTCGGTGTAGCAGCTCATCTCGAAGGTGGTGCCTTCGTGGCCGCGCTCGGCGGTGCCGCTGGTGACGGTGCCGCGGCCGGCGTGCGTGCGCACCCCGGCGAGCACGTCCTCGAGGTTGGCGTAGACCCGGGTCACCGGCGGTCCGGTCAGCGAGCCCGCCAGGTAGCAGTACTGGCAGTGCGCCGGGCAACCGCGGGCCAGGTCGATCCGCCAGTCGGCGCTGGGCGGGATGGGCTGCGGCTTCAGCGCGCTCGGCGGGGCGACGACGACGGCCAGGGTGGACTTGGCGCGGGCGTAGGTCTCCCGCTCGGTCTCGCGGCGCAGCCCGGTCAACCGGTCACCGGGCAGCAGGACGATGTCCGACACCCCGGCGGCCTCGCAGCGGCGGAGGATCTCGGCCGTGTGGGGCTGCTCCTGCGCGGACCGGGTGACCTGGACGTGTTTCGGGATCCAGGCCCGGATGGGGGCGGGGCTGACGAGCGTCGAGGTGGCGGCGTCGGCCGAGACGGGGTCGAGCGTGAGGGTGTCCATCACCTGTTCCAACGATGAGGACGGCTCAGGACTTCCCGGATCGGTCAGGCGGACAGTCGCGGTCAGGCCGACAGCCGCCAGGTCCCGGCCCGGCGCAGGTGCGCCTCCTGGTCGGCCAACGGCACCCAGGCGGGGACGATGCGGTCGTGGCAGTCGTCGCACTCCCACTCGTCGGTGACGAACAGGACCGGCGTGACGTTCCAGTGCGGGCACGGCAGCGCGGCGCGGGCGGCGTGCAGGTGCGCGATCTCGGCTTCGAGGTCGAGAGTGGGGCGCCGGCTCAGGTCCCGGATGCGCTCGTCGAGGCGATGTGCGTCGCCGCGCCGGGCGATGAGATCGGGGGGCCACACGGCCTGCCGGGTGGTCACGGCGCGCTCCGCCGGGTCGACACTGCCTGCTCGTCGTGCGTCATGGTGACCGTCCTGGTCCGTACCGGGGCCGCGCCGTGGCTTGACGCGTCTCTGACCGGCTCTTGCCCCGCTGAGGGTGGCGGCAACCGGTCCCGGGATGTGACCTACGTCCGGTTCACGGGCAGTGGGTGTCCACGACGCCGAGCAGCTCGTCGATCGCGAACGGCTTCGGAAGGAACGCCGCCGCCCCGCCGCGCAGGATGGACGTGACCTGCTCGCGTCCGGAGTCGCCGCTGAACACCACCACCGGGATGTCGGCGGTGACCGGGTCGGTGGTCAGCAGGCGCAGCACCTCCACGCCCTGCATGCCCGGCAGCCGCCAGTCCAGCAACACCAGGTCGGGCCGCTCCGCGCGGGCGGTCGCCAGCCCGTCCTCACCGGTGCCGGCGACCGTCAGCTCCAGGTGCGGACGCAGCCGCAGCACCTTCTCGACCAGGCGGACGTTGACCGGGTTGTCCTCGACGTACAGGACCCGGCGCCGCTGCGGACCGCTCACCGCATCCCCGAGCGGGCGGGGGCGGCGACGGGTCCGACGGGGCCTTCTGCGGGCAGGCTGGTGACGTCCTCGAGCACCCGGTACAGCGACGCGAGGTCCAGCGGCTTGGTCAGGTACGCCGCGGCGCCGCGGGCCAGCAACCGGCGCACCGTCCCCGGGGTGGCGTCCGCGGACAGTACGACCACCGGAATGGACGAGGTCCCGGGGTCCGCGCGCAGTCGGGCGAAGGCCTCCTCGCCGCTCATCCCGGGCAGGTGCAGGTCCAGCAGGATGAGGTCCGGACGGTGGTCGATCGCGAGCTCCAGGCCGCTCTCGGCGTTGTCCGTGGCGATCAGGGTGACATCGCTCCAGCTCCGGAAGATGCGCTCGAGCACCTGGCTGTTGGCCATGTTGTCCTCCACGGACAGCACGGTGAGAGAACGCCCCCACGGCGCGGTCTGCTGAGGCAGTGCCGGCGCGGCCGGGTCCGTCGGGGCGCTGGTCTCCAGGTCCGCCGCGGCGGGCAGCCGCACGATGAACGTCGAGCCGACGCCGACGGTGCTCTCGACGTCGACGGTGCCGCGCATCGCCTCGGTGAGGGCGCGGGCCAGTGGCAGCCCGATGCCGGTGCCCTCGATCGGGCCCCGGTCGGCGTCCAGCCGCTCGAACGGCATCCAGATCCGGCCCTGGTCCTCGGCGCTGAGGCCGGCGCCGGTGTCGGTCACCAGGATCTCCACCGCGCCGTCGTCGGTCCGCCGCTGGTCGAGCGTCAACGTGCCCGCGTGCCGGTTGTACTTGATCGCGTTGGAGACCAGGTTGACCAGCACCTGCTTGAGCCGCTGGTGGTCGGCGGACACCGCGACCGACCGGTCGGTGATGCGGTTGTCGACGGTGATCTCGCGGGCCGCCGCCAGCGGCCCGACCAGGGCCAGCACGTCCTCGCAGACCTGGGCCACCGCGACCGGCTCCATGGACACCTGCAGGTCACCGGACTCGACCCGCGAGATGTCGATCAGCTCGTTGATCAGCGACAGCAGGTGCCGGCCGGCGCGGTGGATGTGCTCGGCGCTCTCCCGGTCCTCCGGGTCCAGATCGGACATCTCCAGCAGCTGGGCGAAGCCGAGGATGGCGTTGAGCGGGGTCCGCAGCTCGTGGCTGGTGCGGGACAGGAACGAGTTCTTGGTCTGCGTCGCCGACAGCGCCTCGTCCCGCGCGGCCTCCAGCTCGTCCAGCCGGCGGTGCAGCAGCCGGTCGGCGTCGGCGATGGACGCCTTGAGCCGCCCGATCTCGTCGACGGCCGGACGCATCGGGAGCAACGGCTCGCCGGCACCGAGCCGTTCGGCGTTGGCGGCGGCGCTCTTGACCCGGCGCGAGATGCCGAACGTGAACAACGCGAGCCCGGCGGCACCGGTGAGCAGGCCGACCACCAGGCCGACGATCTGCAGCCGCAGGATCTGGCTCTCGAGGCGGTTCACCTCTTCGCGCTTCTGGGCTGCGACGGCGGCCGGCTCCGCCTTGATCTGTTCGATCTGCAACCGGAGCGTGTCCATGATGACGCGCCCCTTGGCGACCGGCAGGGTGAGTTCGGCTCCGGTGGTCGAGGTGCCCACCGCGTTGACGATGCTGAGCAACTGGAGCTGTAGCTGGTCGATGCTGTCCCGGATACCGGCGACCTCGTCCGCTCCCGCATCGCCCACAGCGCTCTGGAGCTGGTTCAGGCGCTGCCTGGCCTCGATGATGTCGTCCTCGTAACCGGCGAAGAAGACGCGGTCACCGGTGGCGGCGTAACCACGGACGCGGGTCTCGGCATCGGTGGCGACCTGCAGGATGCGGTTGGAGGGCGTGACGATGTTGGACGCGGCGATGGCCGTCTGTCGCTCGTTGCGTTCCTCCAGTTGGAGGCTGAAGGCGGACGCGGAGATGCCGATCAGGGCGATCATCGGAACGGACAGCGCCAGGACACCCTTGACGGGTACCGAACGGTCCAGCCACCACTGACCGAGCCGACGCCGGTGGCCCCGGGACGGAGCGGGCGGGGGCGCGGCAGGTGTTGCAGGCATGCGGCACCTCCGTTCAGCGGTGGAGACATTACTCCGTTCA
>JBQGEH010000833.1:0-3764 GCA_052039515.1 Nakamurella sp.
CCCGAGCACGACCTCGAGGCGATGGTCTCCGACGCGTGGGCCTTCCTGCAGAGCCGCCAGCAGGCCTGATCAGGTCAGGGCGGCCAGCAGCTCCGCCTCCCGATCCGGCGTGAGGACGGCGCTGCGCGCCCCGGTCCCGTCGTCCGCCGCCACCCGCTGCGCGTCCACGGTGGCCCACGCCAGGGTGTCGTGGGCGGTGTCGGCCAACGGCCGCGCCCGCAGGCCCACGGCGGCGGCCCGGTTTACGGACACGTCCATCAGGCCCGCGGCCCCCCAGGCCGTCGGCAGCCACAGCGGCACCTCGGTCCACGGCTGCACCCCGGCGTCGAGCAGCCGCTGCTCGTCGATCCAGCGCACGTCGGCGGTGGTGGTGCCGGCGGCGGCGGCGCAGACGGACAGCATGTCGCCGAAAGTGATGCCGCGGGCACCGGCCGCGTTCATCGTGCCGGTCACGCCGGCCTCGGCGGCGTGCAGCATCCAGGCGGCCAGGTCGCGAGCGTCGAGCACCTGCACCGGACGGTCCGCCACGTCCGGGGCCAGCACCGGGCCCGGCCGCATGAACCGGGTCGCCCAGTGGGTGAAGCGGTCGGTCGGGTCGTGCGGCCCGACGAGCAGCCCGGCCCGCACGATCAGCGCCGACTCTCCGCGGACGGCCCGCAGCGCCCGTTCGGCTCCGACCTTCTGCGGGCCGTACAGCTCGCCGGCGACCTCGGTGACCTCGGCCGCGGGCGGCTCGTGCACCGGCGACGACTCGGTCAGCGGGCCGGACGGATCGGCGTACACCGACACCGTCGAGACGAAGACGTAGTGCCCTGCGTCGATCTCCCGGGCGGCGCGGTCGGTGTCGGCGGCGCGGTAGCCGCTGGTGTCCACCACGGCGTCGAACGGGGTGCCGGCCACCGCCGCGAACCCGTCGGCCCGGTCGCCGAGCACCTCGGCGACCTCCCCGGGACGATGCGCCGGATGCGTGCCCCGGTGCAGGATCGTCACCTCGTCGCCCCGGGCCAGCGCGGCGTCCACCACATGCCGTCCGAGGAAGACCGTCCCGCCCAGTACCAGCACCCGCACCGCGCACCTCCGTCCGGGCCGGGGCCGGCCGCCGCTCCTTCCTCTCACATCGGCGGCCGCCCCGCACTAGGTTGAGCGCCATGCGCATCGACCGCGTCACCGCGGCCGCCGAGGTGCACCGGGCCGCCGAGCTGTTCGACCGGCCGCCGCTGCCCGCCGCCACCGCCCGGTTCCTCGCCTCCCCCGACCATCACCTGCTGCTGGCCTACGACGGGGACCGTCCGGTCGGCATGGTCACCGGCGTGGAGACCACCCACCCCGACAAGGGCACGGAGATGTTCGTCTACGAGCTGGGGGTGGCGCCGGAGGCCCGTCGCCGGGGCGTGGCCACCGCGCTGCTCACCGCACTGCGGCGGCTGGCCGAGGAGCGCGGCTGCCACGGCATGTGGGTGGCGGTGGACACCGACAACGCGGCGGCGCTGGCCGCCTACGCGCGGGCCGGCGCCCGCGACGACGGCGACTGCGCCGTCCGCAGCTGGACGTTCGACCGTCCCTGACCGCCACTGAATGCACCGACCGCACTGACGGCCCTGCCCGCCGCTGACAGTCGCTGCCCGGCCCGACCGCCCTGCCCGCGGTACCCACCGCCACTCCGCGACCACATCGCCGACCCAGCGACCGCTCCGACCACCCGGAACGGTCGCGGAGTGGACGGAGTGGTCGCGGAGTCCGGTCGAGACGTCCCGAGCCCACCGCACCGAGCCGGCGTCCCCTGGACCGCGATCGCCACCGTGACCGGCGTCACCCCGGCGTAACCTCGCAACCATGCGGGCACCTCTCGGTGCGGCGGTCCGAGCCGTTCCCGTTCCTGTTCCCGACGCCGGGCCGACGCCGACCCGCCGCCGGTGGTCCGGGCTCGCCGTCGTCGTGGGCGCCGTCGTCGCCACCCTGGCGGCCTCGACCCTGACCGGCCTCGGCATCCCCGGCCAGCCCGCCGCCACAGCCGTCCCGCTCCCGCCGCCCATCGGCAGCTGCCTGACCATCGCCGCGGACGGCGCCGCCGAGGTGGTCCCGTGCGACGAGCCGCACGACGGCGAGCTGGCGATGAGCTGGCGGCCCGGCGTCGCGCCGGTGGCCGCCGGCCCGCTCGCCTGGTACCCGCACTTCAGCGTCACCCGGTCCGTCACCGACCCGGCCGTCGACACCCGCTGCATCGGCTGGACCGAGCGCTACGTCGGCTGGGACCGCTACCTGGCCCGGCACGACGACGACCTGTGGCTGGCGCCCGAGCCGCTCGCGGTGGGCCGGATGGTGCGCGCCCCGCTGGACACCACCCTCGACGGGTTCGCCTGGACCGGCTGCGCGGTGGTCACCACCGAGCCCGGGTACGTCGGGACGGTGCGCGACACCGCCTTCGCGCCAAGGGTCCTCGCGGTCGGGCCGCGACCGGACGCGGTGTCGGTCTGCCTGGACGGCGCCGTGTTCGTCGGGTGCTCGCAGCCGCACACAGCCGAGCTGATCGGCTCGGTCAACCTCACCCAGGCCATGATGTTCGCCCGCTCGGTGACGCTGGACCACACCGCCGACGAGGTGGCGCAGGGCTGCCACGACCTGGCCGTCGAGCGCCTGGGCCGTGCCGACCCGACGTTCGGCGGCCGGCTGGAGGTGGTCGCGGAGTCGATCTGGCAGCAGTCGTTCCGGGCACCGGTGACGTCGACGACGGCCTGGCTGATCCCCGACTGCCTGGTCCGGGTCGCCGGTGGCGCCACGCTGGACCGCAGCCTGGTCGAGTGGGGAGAGCGGCCGCTGCCGACGCCGTCCTGACGCCTCAGTGCGGTGACCGCAGCCAGACCGCCGACTCCCCGGGCAAGCCGTCGGACAGGTCCGCGCTGGCCAGCACCACGTCACCCGGCGGCAGGGCCACCGGCGCGGTGCCGAAGTTGACCGCGACCTCCCAGCCGTTGGAGCGGCGCAGGTGCAGCACGTCGGTCGCGGCAGGGATGACGGTGACGTCGTTGTCGTGGGTCTGCAGGGTGCGGCGGACCCGCAGCGCCGCCCGGTACAGCGCGAGTGTCGACCCGGGATCGGCGTCCTGGGCCTCGACCGACAGTTCGGCGAACTCCGGCGGCTGCGGCAGCCACCCCGGTCCGGCGCCGAAGCCCAGCGACGGCCCGCTGCGCGCCCACGGCAGCGGCACCCGGCAGCCGTCCCGGCCCTTGAGGGTGTGCCCGGTCCGCTCCCAGATGGGGTCCTGCAGGACGTCCGCGGGTAGGTCGGCGACCTCGAACAGCCCGAGCTCCTCCCCCTGGTAGAGGTAGGCCGAGCCGGGCAGCGCCAGCATCAGCAGAGTGGCCGCCCGGGCCCGGCGCAGTCCGGCCGCCCGGTCGACGTGCGGGTCGGTGTCGTTGCTCGTCACCCAGACCATCGGGTCGACGCCGGCGGGCAGCGCGAGCCGGGACGCGTGCCGGGGCACGTCGTGGCTGGACAGCACCCAGGTCATGCCGCCGTCGGCGCCGGCGTACTCGAACTGGTCGGCCAGCGACGTCGCGATGACGTCGCCGAACGCCTCCCGGTCCCACGGGGCCTTGGACAGCGCGAAGTCGAAGACCTGACCGAGCTCGTCCGGGCGCGCGTAGAGGTAGTTGCGGAAGCTCGTCGGCGTCCACGTCTCGGCGACGGCCATCCGCGGAGGGTCGTAGGCGTCGAACACCCGCCGCCACGAACGGTAGATCTCGTGCAGACCGTCCCGGTCGTAC
>JBQGEH010000834.1:0-5390 GCA_052039515.1 Nakamurella sp.
GAAGCCGTCGGGGTCGGCCAGGGCCCAGGTGAGCGGGCTCGACCGGTCGCAGCCGGCGGTGGCGGTGGCGGTCACCGTGTCCCCGGCGAGGCCGTCGAAGGTCCAGCGGTCGACCGCGCCGGGACCGGTCAGGACGCCGGCGAGATCCACCGTGCCGGGCGGGTCGGGCAACGTGACCGACCGGGTGCGATCCTCGCCGGCCGTCAGCACCCGGAAGCTCGCGGTGCCGGGCGTGTCGGCGGACGGGTCGACGGTGAGGTCCAGCGTCCACCGGCCGGGCGTGCCCGCGGCGAGCCGCCCGGCGGCGGAACACGCCGGGAGCTGCAGGGTCTCGGTGCCGTCGGGGGCGGTGACCCGCCAGAACACCGGCGTCGCGGACGCACAGTCCGCGGTCGCGGTTCCCGCCCAGAACAGCGCCGCCCCGGTGGGGTCGTCGACGGTGAAACGGCGGGACTCCCCCGGCTGCAGGGTCACCGGCCCGGTCGACCCGCCGATCGGAAGGAACGGCGCCACCGCGATCGTCGATCTGGTCACCAGGAGATCGTCCTGCAGATCCCGGTAGTCGTCGCCGTAGGCGGGGTCACCACTGGCCGCGACGTCCAGTACGCAGTCCGCCCGCAGCTGTGGGTCGGTGACCGCGGCACACGCCGCCGACCCGGCCGCCGTCGCCGCGTCCGACAGCGCCGGCGGAACCGCGGACGGCATGTCGCTCCGTTGGTAGTCGGCGGTGCTGCGGCCGACCGGATAGTCGAACAGCGATTCCGTGGACGAGACCCGCCAGCTGTCGGCGATTCCCGTGTACAGCGGGTCCCGGCCGGACGCCGCGGGATCGGTGACGGCCGTCCCGTCCCGGTCGGTCAGCACGTCGGCCGCTCCGGTCCACGGGCCGAGCAGTCCGGTCAGGGTGCCGCGCCGGTCCGTCACCGGCGCCACCAGCACGGCCAGGCCGGCGGACCCCATCGGCAGCACCCGCAGGGCGCTCCCGTCCGGCCAGTCGGCCCGGTAACCGCCCCCGTCGGGGGCCACCGTGCCGCCGCCGGGCAGCGCCACCGGTTCGCGCGGGGTGCTCAGGGCACCGTCCAGGCGCAGCTCCGGCCGGCCGTCGGTCATCGTGACCGTGACCCGGTCCGCGCCGACCCGCGCCGCGACCGCGGTGGTGGCGGCGACGTCGAGCCGGGTGGTCCCGTCGGCGTCGGTGACCGGCTCCTGACGGGCCTGCACGACGAGGTCACCAGCCGTCGAGGTCAGCAGCACGAACTCGCCACCGGCCTGGAAGTCGTAGCGGTAGCCGTCCAGGGTCTGCAGGTGCGGGTCGCCGTGGCTGCTCGCCGACCCCGGCGCCGGACCGGGCGGCCGGGCGTGCGGATTCTTCGCCGGGGTGGGTCCGTTGCCCGTCGGCGGCGGCGGCACGGTCGGCCGGGGCGGCGGGACCCGGCGGCACCAGTCGGCCAGCGGCACCAGATCGGTGGTCACCGTGGCTCCGGACAGTCCCCCGGTCACGCCGACCAGCAGCGGCAGGGTGACGGGAGTGGCCGCCACCCCGGGAAGCGCGGAACCGTCGGGGCAGCGGCAGGAGCCGGACGGACAGTAGTCGCCGGCGGTGACGTGCACGTCCTCGAAGGAGCCGGTGTCGTGGATCCGCACCGGTGTGGACGTGGTCACCCGCAGCACGGTCTGCGCGCCGACGTCCCCGGTGGTGGTGAGCACCCGGGCGTCGGACGGCTCGACGGTGACCCGGCCGCCGGCGGCGGCCAGTGGCACGCGGGTCGGGGTCTCGCCGGTGACGTCGACACCGTGGACCTGCCAGGCGTCGCCGAACGGGGTCTGCCGGGCCCGGGACGACCCCCAGCTGTCGTGCAGGGCGTCGGTCTCGCCGCCGGCGGTGCGGTAGGCGTCGGCGTCGTCCATCCCCAGCGACCAGATGCGGCCCAGCACCGTCCACGGGTCGGTCCCGGCCCAGCGGGCGTGGAACCAGAAGCCCAGGGCGGAGTAGTTCCGCCGGAACAGCGGCGCGTCCTCGGCGAGGTAGGGGCGCCAGTTGTTGCGCATGCCCGCGGTGCCGGCCAGGTCGAGGGCCGCGAACTCGGCGCTGCCCTCGATGACCCAGCCGTGCGCGGCCCGGAAGGAGGCGACGTCGGGGTAGGCGAAACCCTGGTAGCAGTGGACGATCTCGTGGTACAGCGTGGCCGTCGACGTGGCGTCGTCCGGGCCGGTGCGCCACAGCGACGGCGGCAGGAACATCGCGCAGCGGTCGGCGAGGCCGCCCGTGGTACCGATGGTGGCGGAGCCGTCCGGCGCGAAGCCCTCACCTTCGGCCAGCACCAGCGTCCACGCCGCCATCGCCGGCTTGTCCCGGTCGACCAGGTGCAGCTCCGGCTGCGGCAGCGGCGGACGGCCCCGCCGGGCGCCCACCGGGGCCGCCCGCCGGGCCCCCCCCGCTCGCCCGCGGGCGGCCGCCGCGTCCGGCGGCGGGGCCAGCGCCGCCCCGGCCGTGCGCAGGCGCGGCGGCTCCCCCGGCGCGGGGAACACCGCCGCGGCGACCGCCGTGCGCTGCGCGGCGGTGAGCGAGTCCCAGTGCGCGAGCCCCCAGCGCGCCGGCCCGCTGCCCGAGAGCCGGCGGCCGTCGAGGGCGGGCAGCGCGGCCGGGACGGTGACATCGGGGACGTCGCCGAACAGGGCGGCGAAGGCGGCGAGCGCCTGGGCCGTGTCCGGGATCGCGCCGACGGGCGCCCGGTCGAGCAACGCGGACAGAGCGGCCTCCGACGCGTCCGTCGGTGCGGCGGCCGGGACGGCGCCGGTCGACGGGACGGCCGGTCCGGCGTCGTCCGTGGCCGGTCCGCCGGTGCGCAGCAGCACCAGACTCAGCACCACCGCCGCCAGCGCGACAGCGGCCACCACCACGACACGACGGTTCACGAGCGCACTCCCGGGCCGGGGACTGGACGACAGCGAGAGGCCGGCGGCGCCTCCGCTGATACACACGCGACCCGGATCGTCCCACCCGCCCCGGCGCCGCGGGCGGGCACGCCCGTCCCGTCGGAGCCAGGATGGGGGCGGGTCCAGAATGGCACCATGGGAGACATCCGCCGGTTCGACCACGTCGGCGTCACCGTCGCCGACCTCGACCTCGTCACCGACTTCTTCGTGGGTCTGGGCCTGGAGGTCGAAGGACCCAGGATGGCCGTGGAGGGCGACTTCCTCGACACCGTGATCGGGATCGACGGCGCCCGGACCGAGATCGTGATGCTGCGGCCGCCCGGTGGCGGTACCCGGTTGGAGTTGTCCCGCTTCGTACGGCCCGATCACCAGCCGGGCTCCCCGGCCGCGATGGCCACCGAACTGGGCCTACGCAACGTCGCTTTCGAGGTCGACGACCTGACGGCGACGGTCCACCGGCTCGCCGCCGACGGCTACCGCCTGGTCGGCGACATCGGCCGGTGGGAGGACACCTGGGCGATGGCCTACGTCCGCGGGCCGGAGGGCATCAGCGTGTCGCTCGCCGAGCGTCTGGACCGCTGACGGGGTCAGCGCGCTACCGTGTCACCGGCGGTCCCGGGCCGCACCGACGACGAGAGGACGATGGCATGTCCGACCGGTCCGACATCGACGCACCCGACGCCACCACGGCCCGCATCGTCACCGGCACGGTGCGCCTGATCAACCGGTACGGGATCGCGGCGCTCACGGTGCCGGCGATCTGCGCGGAGTCGGGCGTGGACAGTGCCGCCTTCGGGCGGCGCTTCGGCAGCCCCAACGACGTGCTGGTCGAGATCGTGCGCACCATGCTCGCCGCCTACGGCACCGCGATCGACTCCGCCCTGACCGACCGGCTTCCGCTGGGCGAATCGATCCGGCTGACCCAGCAGAACTTCCTGGACGTCATCGTCGCGCACCGCGACCGGCAGGCCGCCCTGGTGGCCATCCGGCTGGCGGCCGTCGACGACCCGCGGCTCGGGATGCCGGCCGGGGCGACCCGTTCCCTGCACGACGAACTCACGACGAACTGCGAGCTCTGGCTGGCCGAGACGGCCCGGGTGCACGCCATCAGGTGGGCGCTGCCGGCCCGGCTGCTCGCCACCTTCGTCTGCGCGTCGCTGACCGGTGTGGTCACCGACCTGCTGGAGCGGGGCGACCTCGCCGCGAGCCGGGCCGTGGTGGACGTCATCGCCGCCGACCTCACCGCCCACGCCCTCCCCACGGTGGCCGCCGGGCGGTAGGCCGGTGGCCGGCCGCGGTCAGCCGTGCGTCACTGCCTCGACGTTGTGCCCCTCGGGGTCCTGGAGGAACACCGCGTAGTAGCCGGGGTGGTACTCGGGCCACTCGCGCGGCGGGTGCAGCACCTCGACGCCGGCCGCGACGGCCGCCGCGTGCACCGCGTCGACGGCGGCACGGTCGGGCGCGGTGAACGCGATGTGGTCCTCCCGCCCCGGGCCGGTCCCCGGACTGAGCCAGAACGCGGCCGGCCCGGAACCGGCCGAGATGCCCACGACCGGCCCGCCCGGGGTGTCGAAGCGAGCGGTCGGGACGAACCCGAGAGGGGCGAACACGGTGGTGTAGAAGCTGACGGCGGCGTCGACGTCGGCCGCCTGGATACCGAGGTGATCGATCACCACCCGATCGTCGCACCGGCGCGGGTCGACCGCCGGACAGCGGCACCGATTCGACACCGGGGCCCCTGACCGGCCACGGTGGTCGGGTGCTCCTGTTCTCCTCCACCGGCGACCCGCGGTGACCACCGGCGGCCTGACCGTCGACCTCACCACCGTGCTGCTGCTGGTACTGGCCGGGCTCACCGCGGGGTGGGTCGACGCCGTGGTCGGAGGCGGCGGTCTCGTCCAGCTGCCGGCCCTGCTGCTGGTCCCCGGCATCACCCCGGTGCAGGCGCTGGCCACCAACAAACTGGCCGGCATCCTCGGCACCACGGTCAGCGCCGTGACCTTCCACCGCCGCATCGGCCCGGATCTGCGCACCGCGCTGCCGATGGCCGCCACCGCGCTCGCCGGGGCCGTCGCCGGTGCCGCGTTGGCCTCCCGCATCCCGGCCGCCGCGTTCACCCCGATCATCCTGGTCGTGCTGGTCGGGGTGCTCGCCTTCACCCTGCTGCGACCCGCGCTCGGGGCCGACACCGAGATCCGTTGGTCGGGCCGCCGGCACCACGCCGCCGCGGCCGCGATCGGGCTGTCGATCGGCGCCTACGACGGCCTCCTGGGTCCCGGTACCGGCACCTTCCTGGTCATCGCCTGCGTGAGCGTCCTGGGCTACGCCTTCCTACCGGCGTCGGCCATCGCCAAGATCGTCAACGTCGCCACCAACCTGGGCGCGCTGCTGTTCTTCGTGCCGCACGGTGCGGTGCTGTGGACGCTGGGACTGTGCGTCGGGGCGGCCAACCT
>JBQGEH010000835.1:0-4991 GCA_052039515.1 Nakamurella sp.
GGACCCCACGCAGGTAGTTCTGGTCGGTGATGCCGTCGGAGTACATCGAGTAGTTGCCGTCGCGGTCGCAGTGCCAGACGTACACGGCGACCCCGGCGAACGGCACTCCCCCGTTGGCCAGGTCGGTGATAGTCAGTTCGAGCGTCATCGGCACACCCTCAGCGGTGCCCGACGACGCCCCGAAGCTGGAGCGGATGTCGCTGCGGACGATGCCGCTCTCGCTCAGCACGTCCGGGCCGTTGGAGCCGTCACCGGGGTACGGACCGGCGGTCTCGTCGGGGATCTCACTTCCGGCGGACGCGGCGGACCCTGTCGCGGAGCTGCTGGTCGATGACGTGCTGGACGCGGACACAGCGGACGACGACGTCGCGGCCGTTCCGGTGCCGCTGCCGCAGGCGGTCAGCCCGACACCGACCGCGCCGAGCCCCAGCACCTGCAGCATCCGGCGCCGGTTCATCAGCGTGGTGACGTCGAAACCCAGGCCCTGGTCGACGACCTCGTCGTCCGGCCGGACGAGCGGTCGGCCTTCGTAGGTGGGACGGTCGGGTCGGCGCATGGGAACTCCTGGTCGCGATCGGCGGATCGGCGGGTGCCGCTCACCCACCGGTCTCCACCATCGCGGGTCGCGCTCGGCGGGGACTGTCGCCCACCTGTGCACCGGCTGTGTCCTCCAGCGGGAGCCACAGCACCCGGGCGCCCCGCTCAGCGAAGGCAGGACCGGAGGTAGGTCTCGGCGGCGCTGGTCAACCGGCCGAAGCCGAAGAACGCCAGCACGGCACGGAAGGTGGCGGCGGTGTCGACCGGCTCGAGCCCGAGATGATCGATCACAGCGAGGATCTCGCTGCGGGGGATGTCCTGCAGGGTGCGCGGCCCACGCTCCCGGACGACGACAGCCGGCCCGCCGGGAGCGTGCAGGGTCGCGTCGGCCCAGGATCGGCCCCGCTCGTCGAGCCGCGCGACCGACCCCTCCCGCACCGCCCGCTGGATCTCCTGGACCAGCGCGCGCTGGATCTCGCGGCCGACCCGCGACCCACCGGCCGCCTGCACGTAGCGCCGGAACAGCAGTTCGGCGTGCATCGGCCCCTCGGCGGCGACGATCGCGGTCAGACCCGCGCGGACTCCCGCACCGTCGGCGGCGGTGACCGGCGGCAGCGGCTCGGGCGCCCACTCGCGGTAGGGCGCCGGAACGGTCGCGGGTCCGGCCGGGACGGCGGGGGCGTCCC
This sequence comes from Nakamurella sp., assembly GCA_052039515.1. Lineage (GTDB taxonomy): Bacteria > Actinomycetota > Actinomycetes > Mycobacteriales > Nakamurellaceae > Nakamurella. Next base: position 1,224 of record JBQGEH010000835.1, read on the forward strand.
GAGCGTCCGCGGCCGGGTCCGCCGCCATGGCCCGCAGGCGCTCCTTGTACCCGGGCGGCCCCTCGATCTGGGCGCGCAACCAGGCGTGGACGGCCGCGACGGCGACCGGTGCGGAGGCCGTTCCCGTCGCGACCTCCGTCCCGGCGGGAGGAGCCGGCTCGCCGACGACGGTCCCGGGGGCATCGGGGGGCAGCGGGCCGTCGACGGCGACGTCGCGGGCGTCCCGCCCGGCCGCGTCCGCCCCGGACACCTCGAGCACGGTCGGCCGTCGCGTCCCCGGGGTCAGCCAGTCGTCCCCGGTCGGGATGCCGAGGGCGTCGAGATGGGCCCACAGCGGCTGCAACGCAGCGTCCGGGTCCCGGTAGAAGGCCGACCCGCGGATCCGCTCGAACCGCCACCCGGCCCGTTCCAGCACCTCCTGACGTGCCCGGTCCCGGTGCCACACGTCCTCGCCGTGCCAGCGGTCGCCGTCGCACTCGACGGCGAGCCGGCGTTCGGGACCGTTGACGACGATGTCGATGCGGTAGCGGCCGACGAGCCGCTGCACTTCGACCCCGCGGTAGCCGCGGGCCAGGACGGCGCTCACCACCCGCCGTTCGAAATCGGACTCGCACGCCGCGAGCAGGTCGTCGGTCACCGACGTCGCGCGCACCGCGTCGGTGCAGTGCCGGATCAGCTCGGCGCGCAGGTCCCCCGCCGGCAGGTCGGTCGGATCCACCGAGGTGACGACCCACATCTGGTTCTGGGCACGGGACGCCGCGACGTTGATCCGGCGCAGGTCCCGCCCGCTGGTCATCGACCCGATGCGTTTCTCACCGGTCGGGTCCTTCGCGACGACCGTGCTGAGCACCATGACGTCGCGTTCGTCGCCCTGGAAGACCGCGGCGTCACCGCACCGGATGCGGCGCTGTGCGTAGACCTTCGGTCCCAGCCGGTCGTAGAGCAGCTTCTGGATGTACGCGGCCTGGGTGGTGCCGAGCAGCGACACGACGCCGAAACCCATGCCGTCGTAGGCGGGATCGTCGTGCAGCCGCTGGATGAGGGCCACGACCTGCTCGGCCTCGGGAACGTTGAGGTCGCCCACCCGGTAGCCGTCCAGCACCCGCACGAGCCCCAACGGCGACCACCCGACGGCCGGCGGCTGATCCCGCAACGGGATGATGCGGTTCTCGTACGCCGTCCGGTTGGAGAACGCGATGATCTCGGGCAGGCAGCGGAAGTGCTCGGTGAGCATGATCGGCGTCGAGAAGCGTTGCAGAGCCAGGTCGTACAGGCTGTTGTCGGGGTCGAACAGCAGCCGGTAGCCGGGGAGCCCGCGCAGATGGTCGTCCATCATGTCGAAGATCTGCTGACGGTCCAGACCCACGTTCTCCGGGCTGGTCTGCTTGTCGTCCCCCACCACGACCGCCGTCCGCGCCAACGACAGCAGCGGCAGTGCGTTGAAGCCGATCTGGGACGCCTCGTCGACGATGAGCACGTCGAACGGCGGCTCCGCCCCCGGTCGGAAGGACGTCAAGGCCTTGGCAGTGGGCATGATCCACACCGGCACCGCGGTCTTGGCCCGGTCCAGCGCCGAGCGCATCTCGTTGATCCAGCGCTGCGCGAACTTGCCGCCGGTCTTGCCGTAGCGGCCGGCCGCCTTCAGGTACTCGGTCAGGGCCTGCCGTTCCGCGCGTCCCAGGTTGTCCGCGAGCCGCCGCCAGGCCCGCTCCGCGACCAGCCGGACCACCGTGCGCCGCCGGGTGGCGAGCAGCTCGGTGAGTTCGGCCTGCAGCTCCGCGGGTGTGCGCAGCTCCGCGACCTCGTCGAGCCAGCTCTGCAGCTGACGCCACTGCCACATCTGCGCCAGCGTGGTCGGGTCGCCGGCGGCGGTCGGGTCGTCCACGATGCGCCGCAGCCAGAGGGGCGCGGCGGCCCGCAGTCCGGCCGAGAGATCGAGCAGCCGGCGGGCGCGCTGGGCGTCCGCGGCGAGCCCACGGGCCTCGTCGAGGGTGCCCCGCCAGCCGTCGAGATCCCCGGCGGACAGGTCGTCGGCGAGCCGACCGTGAAGGGGTGAGGCCTCCGGCTCTGCCCCCGCGGCGCGCAGCCAGCGACCCAGGTCGCCGAGCCGGCGGGCGGCACCGCCGGCCCGCAGGTGGACGGCGAGCCCGGCCAGCGCCGCCTCGGCACCGTCGAGGACGGCGGGCGCGGGATCACCGACCCCGGTCATCCCGAGAGCCTCCAGCTCGGTCGCGACAGCCGCCCAGCGGGTCTCGGCGGCCAAGGTCTCCTGCACCCGGAGGAGCGGTTCGTGGACGGCCTCCTCGGCCGGTCCCGGGACCAGCGGCGCCGCCACACCCGCCGCCTGCTGCGTCCAGTGCACGGTGAGACGGCTCCGGAGCTGGGCGATCTCGGCCGCGTCGAGACACAGTCGCACCTCGTCGGCGGTGCCGGGGACACGACCGTCGACGCGGCACTGCTCGACGGCCCGCCGGGCGTCCTTGGCGAACAGTCCCAGCCGGCCACCGGCGCTCAACTTCTCGTGGGCCTGCTGCAGGTCGCCCCGCCAGTCGGGTGCCGGATCGTCGGGGATCTGCACGTCGTGGGCGCGCACAGGGCCCCGCAGGTGCATGATGCGGGACCGCAGCTGGTCGATCTCACCCGCGAAGCGCTGCCATTCCGTCGCCTGCAGCGGGTCCCGCAGGCGACGGAGCAGCGCGTCCCGACCGTCGGCGGCCGCTGCCGCCCGCCATCCCGCTTCCGCCCGGACGGCCGCGAGGAGCCCTTCGACGTGGTCCGGGTGCGCGGCGGCGGCCCGGTCCCAGTCGGTGAAGCGCCCACGGGCGGCGGCCGCGGCCGCCGCCCCGCGGGCGACGTCGTCCAGGTCGGCGCGCAGCAGCGCCGGATCGGGCAGCGTCGCCACTTCGGGCAGTCGCCGGACCGCGTCCGCGGCCCGATCGAGCCCCAGGTCGGCGAGCAACGCGACGGTCTCGACGAAGTCGGCGGGATCGGGCATCGGGTCGTCCGGCGTCAGCCGGTCCGGGATGACGTTCCACTCCGGGTGATCGGCGAGCCAACCGGCGACCGCCTGCGGGGTCGGGTCGGTGCCGGCCGACCAGGATCCGGGCACGGTGACGGTCTCGGCCGCCCGGGCCCGCAGGAACGCCGTCCGGACCTCGGCCAGCGCCCGGTCGACCCGATCGAGATCCTCGGTGAGTCGGACGATCTCGCGGTCGGCATGCGCAGGGTCGACGCCGGTCACCCCGGTCTGGATCCCGTTGACGGCGGCTTCCACCCGACGCCGCGACTCCTCGTCGGCACCGAGCACCGACACGATGAGGTCCCGGATCCCGGCCGGCACCTTGTCGGCGAGGACGGTGAGCGACTGCTCCTTCTCGGCCACGACCAGGACGCGACGTCCGTAGGCGACGTGATGGCTGATCAGGTTGGCGATGGTGTGCGATTTGCCGGTGCCGGGCGGCCCCTGGACGACCACCCCCGGGAAGCGTTGGGCGTACTCGAGGATCCGCTCCTGCTCCTCGTTGCTGTCCAGCGGCAGCAGCAGCCGTTCGGGCTCGCGCGGCGACGCGGCGTCGGCACCGGGCTCACCGGTCGCACCATCCCTGCCGTCCGGGTCGACGACCGACAGCAGCGGCGCGGGCACCGCCTCGCCCCGGCCGTAGAGATCGCGCATGTCGTCGAGGAACCCCTGCGCGTCGGGGACCTGCCGTCGCAGGAACAGCACCCAGCCGGTGTCCACGGTGGGGGTCCCGGCCGGGCCGGAGCCGC
>JBQGEH010000836.1:0-4904 GCA_052039515.1 Nakamurella sp.
CCGCGCCGCGTAGTTCTCGATCACCCGGCCGATGACGTTGAGCTGCCGTCCCGGCCGGACCGCCGTGATCGCCCGGGCCAGGCATTCCTCGGTGCGCTCGACCAGCAGCCGGTTCTCCTCGGCGACCTCACCGGACCGGAACGTCGCGTTGGTGTCCCCGTGCACCCCGTGGATGACCGCGGTGACGTCGATGTTGACGATGTCGCCGTCGGCCACCACCGTGCTGTCCGGGATGCCGTGGCAGATGACCTCGTTGAGCGAGGTGCAGCAGGACTTCGGGTAGCCGCGGTAGCCCAGCGTTGACGGGTAGGCGTGGTGGTCCAGGACGTACTCGTGGCAGATCCGGTCGAGTTCGTCGGTGGTGACCCCGGGCCGCACCGCGCGGCCCGCCTCGCGCAGCGCACCGGCGGCGATCCGGCTGGCGATGCGCATCTTCTCGATGGTCTCGGCGGTCTGCACCCACTGGCCGTCACCGGGTGTCGGGCGCGGCTTGCCGACGTATTCCGGACGGGGGATGTCGGCGGGGACGGGACGCGACGGGGTCGGGCGGCCGGGCCGGATGGCGGTGCGGAGCATGCCGTCCACCGTAGGTCCCGCGGCCGACCTGTCGGCCCGTCCGGTCAGCCGAGGCCGGCGTTGCCGAGGAACGCGGTGGCGAGTTCGTTGGTGCGCACCGAGTCGTCGCCGCCGGCGATGAACGCGGCGAACGCCATGTCGCCGAGGTAGCCGACCGTCCAGGCGTGCGCCTTGATCGCGCCGGTCTCGTCGGCGTACTCGGCGGTGCCGGTCTTGAGCCGGATGTCACCGAACTTCTGCAGCTGGGTTCCGGTGCCCTCGGCGGTGACCGCGGCCATCAGCACCGGCAGCGCCTGGGTGGCGGCCGCGGACCGGGCCGGGGCCGCCTGGTCCACGGTGGTGGTGGTGCCCCGGATCAGCACCGGGGTCGGCATCGAGCCGTGCGCGACGGTCGCGGCCATCAACGCCGCCCCGAACGGGCTGATCAGATCGCGGCCCTGGCCGAAGCCGTTCTCGGCCTGCTCGACGACGGACTCCGCGACCGGCGACTGCCCGGTCAGGGTGATCGCACCCTTCATGTCGAAGTCCAGCCCCACCCCGTACTCCTTGGCCGTGTCGTTCAGGGCCGAGGCCGGCAGACTGCTGGCGACCTGCGCGAAGGTGGTGTTGCAGGACTTGGCGAAGGCGAGTGTCAGGTCGACCGTGCCCAGGTCGAAGTCGTGGGCGTTGCGGATGGGCCGGGAGTCGACCGACCACACGCCCGGGCACGGTAACTGGGTGGTCGGGGCCAGCCCCGCCCCGTCGATGCCGGCGGTGGCGGTGACGATCTTGAAGATCGACCCGGGCGGGTAGCGGCCCGACAGCGCGATCGTGCCCTGGGCGTCGGCGGCGGCGTTCTGGGCCACCGTGAGGACCTCGCCGGTGGACGGCTGGATGGCCACGATGACGGCGGGCAGTTGGACGCCGGCGACCGCGGCGTCGGCCGCCTGCTGCATCGCCGAGTCGAGCGTGAGCGTCACCTTCTGTCCGGGGACGGCGGGTTGCTCGGCGAGGGTGGTGATCTCGGCGCCGGTGGTGTCGATGGTGGCGATCCGCCAGCCGGAGGTGCCGGTCATCATCTCGGTCGCGACCGGGGTGACCTGGCCGAGCAGCGACTTCGCGAAGTCCCGGGTGGGCGGCAGGTTGCGGATCTCCGACGGGGTCGCGACGCCCGGGATGGCGGCCAGCCGATCGGACACCGTGTCGAAGTCGGCCTGCCGCAGGTTGAGCACGGTGTAGCCGCGGTCGGGTTCGGACGCGACGATGCCGGCCTCGATGTCGGCGGCGGTGAGGGTGTCGTCGAACGGTGTCAGCAGGGCCGCGAGTGCCGCCGCGGTCCCCGGCACGTCGGTGATCTCGTCCTTCATCGCCAGGATCGAGAACACCGGCACCGGGTTGACCAGCTGGTTGTCGTCGCGGTCGACGATGCTGCCGTCGACGGCCTTGGTGATCCGCACGGTCAACCCCTGCTGCGGACCGAGCTGCGGGTGCACGTCGGCCGGTGACCAGTCCAGGCGCCAGGTGCCGTCGCGCAGCGTCCAGTTCCAGTTCACGTCGTAGGACCACTCGCCGGCGTCGCCGAGCGTCCAGCTGACCGCCGCGGTCGCGCCGGCCGTGGTGTCCGACGTCCGGGTGATCGCCCCGGGGGTGACGCTGAACTCCGACGGGCTGAGGTTGAGCTCGGTCTGCTTGAGCAGCTGTGTCGCCGCGGCCGCGTCGTCGGTGAGTCCCGCCGCGGTGACCAGGTCGTTGTTCTGCCAGGCGGCGGCGTACGCCGCGACCTCCGCGGTCGGGTCGGGGGCCTGCGGCGTGGACGAGGTGCAGCCGACGATGAGCAGCAGCACGGTGAGCAGCACCGCCGGCACGGCCGGCCGCGGCCGCGTCGTCCGGCGAAGTGGCGGGGTCACGGTCCCAGTATCCCGACGGGCCGCGGTGATCCCCGGGAACCGGGCCCGTGCGGCACCGGCGGGAATACCTCCCCGACCGCGTGGTTGACCCTGGCATGAGCGACGAGACCCGCAGCCGCCCACCCGTCCGTGTCGACGTCTGGTCCGACATCGCCTGCCCGTGGTGCTTCATCGGCCGACGGAAGTTCGAGCAGGCGGTGGCCGACTTCCGTTCCGCCGACGGCGGTGACGTGGCGGTGACCCACCACAGCTACGAGCTGTCGCCGGACACGCCGGTCGACTTCGCGGGCTCGGAGGTGCAGTTCCTCGTCACCCACAAGGACATCCCGGCCACCGAGGCACGCCGGATGCTGGCCCAGGTGACGGCGATCGCCGCCGAGGTCGGACTCGCCTACGACTTCGACGCGCTGCAGCACACCAACACGCTGCTGGCCCACCAGTTCCTGCACCACGCCCGCGAACGGGGCGTCGAGGACGCCGCCTGGGAGCGGTTGTTCCGGGCCTACTTCGAACAGGGCCGGCACGTCGGCCGGGTGGACGACCTGGTCGACCTCGGGGTGGAGCTGGGGCTGGACGCGGACGACGTCCGGGCCGCCCTGACCGACGGACGGCACCTGGCCGCCGTTCGCGCCGACGTCGCGGCGGCACCCGCCGCCGGCGTCCGCGGCGTCCCGCACTTCGTGGTGGACGGCCGGTACGTGGTCCGGGGGGCCGCCGACCCGGCCGATTTCCTGGCCGCCCTGCGCGCCGCGCGGAGCTGACCTTACCGTTCCCCCGGTAGGCCGAGTGGCCGCCACCCGACCGGCACCCAGCGTCACCGTCGGGCCACCCGATGCCGTGATCGGTCGCTTCCGCCGGGTTGTCTGATCCCTGGGGATGAATGGGGCGCCCTCACCGTCACTAGCGTCGCCGGCGTAGGCACTCGAACAGGGGGTTCTCGTGAGGCGTCGTGCTCTGTCCTCGGCCGTGGCGATCGTGGTGGCGACAGCGGCGTCGCTGCTGGGTGCGGGGGTGGCCGCCGCCGCCCCGACCATCACCACCTTCACCCTGACGGCGGGGACGCTGGCCGTCGTGCCGCTGCCGACCGCCGTCCTGGGCAACTTCGCGGCGGGCAGCACCTCGGTGTCCGGCTCGCTGGGGCTGGTCACCGTGACCGACCTACGCGGCACCACCACCCCGTGGGTGGCCACCGTGTCCTCGACCCCGTTCACCGGCCCGAGCAGCTCGACGTCCACCGCGATCAGCTACAACGCCGGGGCGATCACCACCGTGGCCGGCACCATCACGATCCCGGCCAGCAGCACGGTCGCCATCTCCCCCACCCCGGCCGCGGTCGTGTCGCCCAGCAGCCTGCTCGGCATCAACACCGTCACCTGGGTACCGACGTTGACCGTCACGCTGCCGCAGGGCGCCGTCGCCGGCCTCTACACCGGGACCGTGACCACCTCCGTCGCGTGAGGCGCCGCGCGGCGGTCCTGCTGATGGTGGCCGTCGCCCTGCTCTGCCCGCCGACGGCCGGCGCGGAACCGGTCCCGGGGTCACTCGGGATCCGGCTGGTCGACGCCCCGGTGAGCGCCCGCGACGACCCGCGGGCGGCGGTCGCCATCGTGGACGACCTGCCGCCGGGAACCGTCGTGTTGCGCCGGGTCGAGGTGAGCAACGGCTCGGCGGCGCCGATGGACGTCCGGCTCTACAGCACCGGCGCGGACATCGCCGACGGGGTCTTCGTCGGCCACGACACCGGCGACCGGGACGAGATCAGCCGGTGGATCGGCCTGGACCGGGACACGCTCACCGTGGCGCCCGGCGGGTCCGCGCTCGTCACCACCCGCATCGCGGTGCCCGCCGACGCCGCCCCCGGTGAGCGCTACGGTGTGGTGTGGGCCGAGACCCAGGTCGGCGGTGAGCCCGGCGGGATCGCGCAGCTCAGCCGGGTCGGCGTGCGCCTGTACCTGTCGGTGAGCGGCGACAATCCGCCGGCGACGGCCTTCGAGGTCACCGGGTTGACGGCGGCCCGGGGTCCGGACGGCCTCCCGTCCGTCACCGCCCGGGTGGCCAACACCGGCGGTCGGGCCATCGACGCCGGCGCCGAGCTGACCCTGACCGACGGCCCCGGCGGCACCTCGGCGGGGCCGTTCCGGGCCGCCGCCATCAGCACGATCGCCCCGGGGCAGACCGGGCAGGTCGGGTTCGCGCTGGATCCGCGGCTGCCGGCCGGCCCGTGGACCGCGCGGCTCACCGTGACGAGCGGTCTGGTCACCGCGGAGGCGACGGCGGCACTGACCTTCCCCGACACCGGGGCGGCCGCGGTCACCGTCGCCGCCGATAGCGCGTCGGGCTCCGGGGTCGTCCTGCCGGTGGTGATCGGCGTTCTCGTGGCGGCGCTGGTGGTGGGGGCCTGGTTCGTGCTCCGGCGCCGGGCTCAGAAGAGGACGGAGGCGT
>JBQGEH010000837.1:0-1638 GCA_052039515.1 Nakamurella sp.
CCGCTGGCGTGGCGGACGGTGCCGGTGGACGCGGACCTGGTCATCGCGCTGAACTTCCCGTCCTACTTCGTGCAGCACCCGCGCAAGGTCGTCTGGCTGCTGCACCAGCACCGCGGTGCCTACGACGCGGCCGAGGCCGACTGGTCGGACTTCGGACTGGACGACCACGCCATCGAGATGCAGCGTCAGCTCACCGAGTGGGACTGCCGGGCGCTGTCGGAGGCGCAGAAGCTGTTCACCACGTCCGGCGTGGTCGCCGACCGGCTGGCCCGCTTCAACGGGCTCAGCGGGACGCCGCTGTCCCACCCGGCGCCGCTGACCGACCAGCTCGCGCCCGGCCCGTTCGGCGACTACGTCCTGTCCCCCACCCGGCTGGAGCAGAACAAGCGTCCCGACCGCATCGTCGACGGTCTGGCCCACTCCGGGGTGCGGGCGGTCATCACCGGTCGCGGCACCCTGGCCGATCAGCTCCGCGACAGCGCCGACCGGCAGCAGGTGGCCGACCGGCTCGACATGCCCGGCTTCGTCTCCGACGCGGAGCTGGTCCGGCTGTACGCCAACGCGCTGGCCGTGGCCTACGCCCCGCTGGACGAGGACTACGGCTACGTCACCCTGCAGGCGTTCAAGGCCGGCAAGCCGGTGGTCACCTCGTCGGACTCCGGTGGTGTGCTGGAGTGGGTGGAGGACGGCGTGACCGGCATCATCACCGACGGCTCGCCCGGGCAGATGGGCGCCGCCTTCGACCGGCTCGCCGCCGACAAGGACTGGGCCGCCCGGCTGGGCGAGGCCGGCCGCCGCCGGGTGAAGGACCTGAACTGGACGTCCGTCGTGGAGACTCTCACCTCGTGAACGCACCCCGTGTCGTCGGGCTGTCCGTCGGTGGGCCCCGGCCCGCCGCGCTGGACCGGCTCATCTACGCCATCGGCCGTGACGCCGCGGTCGTGAACATGGCCGGTCACCCCGGGCCGGTGGACTGGATGCTGGTCTACCGCAGCCCGCTGGCCGTGCCGGAGGGGGTGCCCGCGGTGTGGTTCGTCGGGGACGCCTCCGACGCCGCCCACCTGCGACACCCGGACGCGGTGCTGGTCGCCGACCCGACACTGGCCGCGGCCTGCGCCACCGCGGCGCCGGTGCTGGTGATGGGCCCCGCGCTGGTCGACCACGACGACGCACGGCCCTACGCCCCGTACCCGCGCGACCGGATCCGGCGGGCCCGCGGCCAGCCGGCCGCCGTCGTCGGCGAGGTGGGCGCCACCGAGCTGGTCTGGGACGGCAGCGTCGTCGACGTGAAGTTCCGCGCCACCATCCTGGTCACCGCCGCCGCGGTGATCGCCGACCGGTCCGCGGTGCTCGAGGCGCTGGCCTACGGCGCCCCCACGGTCACCGACCCGGCCACCGCGGACGAGATCGGCGCCACCCACGGCGAGCAGCTGCTGGTGGGGATGGACGTCGCGACCCGGCGGTCGCTGGCCGCCGGACTCGCCGCCGACATGGCCACCGCCGCCCGGCTGAGCTGGGCCGGTCGCCGGCCCTACGAGGACGCCTTCAGCGTCGCCCACCTGATCCGGCGCCTCGAGCGGGCCGCGACCCGGCCGCACGGACCGGCGGACCGCATCGCGCGGGTGCTCGACGACCTCG
>JBQGEH010000838.1:0-2345 GCA_052039515.1 Nakamurella sp.
GTTCGACGAGGTCGGCCCCGATCAGCCGACGCTCGACGAGGGCTGGCTGACCGCCGACCTGCTGCACCACCTGCTCCTCCGGGAGGAACGTCCGGACGCCTCCGTCGCGCAACTGGTGAAACCCCTGAACTTCTGGGCCGACCGGGTCGTCGACGGCTACCGGAAGCTGCCGTGGGCGCAGCGGGTGGACCGCTGGCGGACCGGACCGCACGGCCTCAGCCCGGCCCGGATCGGTCGCGTCGACGCACTGATGAACACCGCCGAGCACTTCATCCACCACGAGGACGGCCGCCGCGGGGTACCGGGGTGGACCGTCCGCGAGCTCGACCCGGAGACCGACCAGGCGGTACTGGACCAGGTCCGCAGCCGGATCTCGGCACTGCAGCTGAAGAAGCTCGGCCTCGGCGTCCAGGGTCGGCTGCCGGACCGCCGGACGTTCCAGATCCGGCTCGGCGATCCGGCCATCACCCTGGTGGGCGCACCGAGCGAGCTGCTGCTGTGGATCAGCGGCCGGCGGAGCGCGTGTGAGGTCGAAGTGGAGGGCTCACCGGCCGCGCTGGACATGCTCGAGAGGGCCTCGCGACGGTAGGTTGGGGGTCATGACAACCCTGTTCGCGGGCCCGACCGGGCGTCCGGGACGGCCCTTCGGGACCGTCCTCTCGGCGATGATCACCCCGTTCGACGCCGACGGCAGGCTCGACCTGGACGCGGCCACCGCGCTGGCGACCCGGTTGGTCGACTCCGGCGGGCACGACGGCCTGGTGCTGAACGGCACCACCGGGGAGTGCCCGACCACCACCGACGAGGAGAAGAGCGACCTCGTCCGGGCCGTTGTGGACGCTGTGGGCGACCGCTGCACCATCGTCGCCGGCGCCAGCACCTACGACACCGCGCACTCGGTCAAGCTCGCGCGGGACGCCGAGAAGGCCGGTGCCCACGGCACTCTGCTGGTCACGCCGTACTACTCGCGGCCGCAGCAGGCCGGGCTGATCGCGCACTTCACCGCCATCGCCGACGCCACCGACCTGCCGGTGATGCTCTACGACATCCCGCCCCGCTCGGTCGTGCCGATCGAGCACGACACCTTCCTGCGGCTCGCCGAGCACCCGCGGATCACCGCCGTCAAGGACGCCAAGGGCGACCTCTACGCCGGCGCGAAGGTGATGCACGAGACCGACCTCGCCTACTACTCCGGTGACGACCCGCTGACGCTGCCGTGGCTGTCCATCGGCGCGGTCGGCATCGTCAGCATCATCGCCCACGTCGTCGGCCCGCACGTGCGGGCCATGGTCGACGCCGCGCACGCCGGCGACTACACCGAAGCCCGGCGCATCCACGAACTGCTGATGCCCGCGCACACCGCCATGGGACGGACCGGCGGCGGCGCCGGCCTCGTCTTCGCCAAAGCCGCCCTGCGCCTGCAGGGTCTCGAAGTGGGCGATCCGCGGCTCCCGCAGCTGCCGGCCACTCCTTCCCAGGTCGAGCTGATCGCCGGTGACCTGGCCCGAATCCAAGAGCTGAGTACCTGACACGTGAGCAGTGCGAACCCCAACCGCCCACAGAACCGGGGACAGGGTGGCGGCAACCGCCCCCAGCCGCCCGCGAAGCCGCAGCTGACGCCGCCCCCGAAGCTCGCCGACAACGCCCTGCGCGTCGTGGCACTCGGCGGGATCGGCGAGATCGGCCGCAACATGACCGTCTACGAGTACCGCGGGAAACTGCTGGTCGTGGACTGCGGCGTGCTGTTCCCCGAGGCCACCGAGCCGGGAGTCGATCTGATCCTGCCCGACCTGCGGCTCATCGAGGACCGCGTCGAGGACATCGAGGCCGTCGTCATCACCCACGGTCACGAGGACCACATCGGCGCGCTGCCGTGGCTGCTGCGGCTCCGGCACGAGATCCCCGTGCTGGGGGCGAAGTTCTCGCTGGCGCTCATCGAGGCGAAGTGCCGCGAGCACCACCTCAAGCCGAACCTGCAGGTCGTCACCGAGGGCGAGCTGCGCTCCACCGGCGACTTCGACCTGGAGTTCTTCGCGGTCAACCACTCCATCCCGGACGCGCTCGCGGTCGGCATCCGCACCGACGCCGGCACCGTGCTGCACACCGGCGACATCAAGCTCGACCAGCTGCCGCTGGACGGCCGGCTGACCGATCTGGGCGGCTTCAGCCGCTTCGGCGACGAGGGCGTCGACCTGTTCCTGGTCGACTCGACCAACGCCGAGGTGCCCGGCTTCGTGCCGCCGGAGCGCGACATCGGACCGGTCCTGGACTCCTACATCGGTGCTGCGAAGCAGCGCGTCATCGTTGCGTCGTTCGCCTCGCACGTGCACCGCATCCAGCAGGTC
>JBQGEH010000839.1:0-6475 GCA_052039515.1 Nakamurella sp.
GGCGGCACCGGCTCCGCGCGGGGCGGGCAGGGCGGGGCCGGCGCTGTAGGTCCGGGCCACGGTGTCGAATTTCCAGACGTTGACGGTGGCCGGGCCGGGGTGATCGCCGACGTAGCCGCCGACGATCCAGATCGTCGTCCCGTCCACCACCGTGGCGGTGTGGGTGAGCTTCTGCGGCAGGTCGGGCAGCCGCGACCAGGTGTCGGTGGCGGTGTCGTAGACGTCGCTGCGGGCGGTGGTGATGGTGCCGGTGTAGAAGCCGCCGAAGACGTACAGCTTGCCGCCGACCGCGGCGCCCTGGCCTTCCGACCGGCCGATCGGCGCCGCCATCTTGGTGTCCCAGGCGAAGGGCGTCGGGTCGCCGGTCGGGGTGCCGGTGCCGCCGCCGGCCGGCGCGGTGACCTCGATGGCCGCGACCGAGGGCTGGTTGACCGAGGCGGTGAACGCGAGGTCCAGCCGGCCGTCGGTCACCGGCACGGTGAACGTGCGGGTGGTGGCGGTCATCGCGCCGACCGCGGCGAAGATGTCGAAATTCACCAGTTCCGGGGTGCCACCTTCGGCGTCGACGCGGAACACCCGCCGGCCGGCGCCGGCCGGGCCGCCCTGCGTGGCGCCGAACCAGAGCTCGGCGAAGTGCAGGGTGACCGTGTAGCTGCCCGCCACCGGCGCCGGGAACGCGTAGGAGAAGCCGCCGCGGTCGGTGGTGGCGCTGTGCTCGTCGAGGTAGAGGGCGTCGTCGGTGGTGCCGGCAATCGCGGTCACGGCGGGGTTGCGGTAGGACTTGCCGCCGGAGAAGTAGCCGTCGGCGCCGAAGGAGCGCCCGCCGGTGGTGACCGCCGGGCCACCGGCGTTGACCCGGGTGACCGTGCCGCTCGGCGCGGGAGCCGGCTGGTCGGGCACGTTGTCGACGGTGAACGTGGCCGCGCCGGTGAGCACGTCGGCGTCGGTGTAGGTGATCCGGTAGGACACGGTGTGGCCGCCCTCGGCGAGGGTCTTCGTGTCCAGGGCGGTGGCGGTGGACGTCGACCCACCGGCCAGGTCGTAGGGGGCGGTGCGCTCGGTCTGCCGGGGCGTCCCGGTCATCGCGGGGTTGTCCAGCCAGAAGTCGACCGCGGCGATGCCGGTCGCGGTGGGCAGGAAGACGTACGCCGCGCCGGCCAGGGTCGCCCCGCTCAGCGACGACGAGGGTGACCGGTTGGCCGCCGCGCTGACCTGCAGCGCGGGGGCGTCCCCGTCGTGGGCGGCGGCGGGGGTGACCCCGACGACCAGCCCGACGAGGGTGGTGAGGGCGAGCGCGGCTGCGGACCGGCGCCCTCCGATGGCAGATCCCATGGGAAGTGCTCCGTCCGTGCGGCCGCCGGACGCGTCGGGCCCGGTCGGCTCCGCAGTTGTAGCACCGCCGCCCCGACGCCGACACCCCCTGATCACGGGGCCCGACGATGGGCCCGGCCGGTCGGCTCAGCCCTTGGAGCCGGTGGTGGCGATACCCGCGACGAACTGCTTCTGCCCGATGAAGAACAGGATGATCACCGGGATGGTGGTGATGACGCTGGCGGTCACCACGATCTCCCAGTGCCACTCGCCGCCGAAGCCGTACTGGTCCAGCAGCGCCTTGAGGCCCCGGGGCACGGTGAAGTCGGCGGAGTCGCGCAGGTAGATCAGCGGGCGCATCAGGTCGGTCCAGGACGCCTGGAACTCGAACAGGAACGTGACCACCAGCGCGGGCCGGCACAGCGGCATCGCGATGCGCCAGAAGATGGTCCAGTTGTTGGCGCCGTCGACCTTGGCCGCGTCGAACAACTCCCGCGGCAGACCGAGGAAGAACTGCCGCAGCAGGAAGATGTAGAACGCGCTGCCGAACAGGTTGCCGGCCCACAGCGGGGTCAGCGTGCCGACCTGGCCGAGGGCGTTCCAGATCAGGAACGTCGGGATCATCGTGACCGCACCCGGCAGCATCATCGTGCCGAGCACGAGCCCGAACATCGCGTTGCGGCCCTTGAACCGGAAGTAGGAGAAGCCCCACGCCACCATCGCGCTGGACAGCGTCACCGTCACCGTCGCGAGCACGGTGACGATCACCGTGTTGAGCAGCCAGGCCGCCATCGGTGCCTGGTCCCACACCGTCAGGTAGTTCTCGAAGGTGAACGTCTTGGGGATGAGCCGGTTGTCGAACACCTCGCCGCGCGGCTTGAACGACGCCGACAGCAGCCAGATGAACGGATAGATGAACAGCACCGAGAACATCAGCAGCAGGATCGCGACCCCGGTCTGCCAGGCGAGCCGGCGGCGGCGGTCCTGACCGGCCGCCACCGTCCGGCGGGCGACCGGCGCCTCGACCGGCGACTCGTCGTCCAGTTGAGGCGCGGGACCCCTGGCCCCGTCGGTGATCTCGGGTGCGGACGCGGGCACGGCGCGGGGTTCGAGGGCGGTCATCGCTGGTCCCCCTGGTAGAAGACGAACTTCTTCGACCCCCACCACTGCACCGCCGTGACGATCATGATGATGACGAACAGCACCCAGGCCATCGCCGAGGCATAGCCCATGTAGAGGAACTCGAAGCCCTGCCGGAACAGGTACACCACGTAGAACAGCGCGGCGTCGTTGGAATAGGTGGAGTTCCCGGAGCCGAAATAAGCGGTGTAGGCCTCGGTGAACATCTGGAACGCCCCGATGGTGTTGACCACCAGCACGAAGAACAGTGTCGGGCTGATCATCGGCACGGTGATCCGCCAGGTCCGCTGCCACGGTCCGGCGCCGTCGACCATGGCGGCGTCGTAGAGCTCCTGGGGAACGTCGCGCAGCGCGGCCAGGATGATGATGACGGTGGACCCGATGGTCCACATGCTCATCAGGATCAGGCCCGGCTTCACCCAGTTCGGATCGGTGGTCCACGACGGGCCGTCCACCCCGAACCAGCCGAGAACCTGGTTGAGCAGCCCGCTCTGGCCGTTCAGCAACAGCAGCAGCAGCACACCGACGGCGACCGGCGGGGTCATCTTCGGCAGGAAGAACGCGGTGCGGAAGAAGCCCGTCGCCCGGCCCGCCTGGTTGAGCAGCATCGCCAGCAGCAGCGCCCCGATGAGGTGCAGCGGCACCGACAACACCGTGTAGTACAGGGTGTTCGTCAGCGACAGCGTGATCTTGGGGTCGTTCCAGAGCTGCTCGTAGTTGGCGAAGCCGACGAACGTCGGCGGGTTGATGACGTCGTAGTCGGTCAGCGACAGGTACCCGCTGTAGATCACCGGCCACAGCGTGAAGACTCCGAACCCGATGATCCACGGGCTGATGAACGCCAGTGCCGGCCAGATCTCACTGCGCCGCGGGGTGTTGAGCGGGACGTCCGGGGCGCCGCCGGTGGCGGTGGCCGGGGAGGAGCCCCGGGCGGCCGTCGTGCTCACTTGGGCTGGCTGTCCCAGGTCGCCCACGCCTTGTCGAGCGCGGACTGGGCTTCCTGCTGGGCCTGCGCCATCGCCGCCTGCGGCTCCTGCTGGCCGTTGAGGACGCGGTTCACGCCGTCCTGCCACGCCGTCTTGAACTCGGTGTCCGCGGGGTTCGCGGGCAGCGAGAACGTGTGGTCGTTGGCGGTGTAGAAGGCCTCGATGCCGGCGTCCCACTTCGGGTCCCCGGACGTGGTGACGTAGGTCTGGCGGATCTGCTCGTCGGCGGTCTTGTTGCCGGTGAGCAGGCCGGTGAAGATGCCGCCCTCGGCCTTGCGGGCGTCGACCCGGGCCTGCGCGGCCTTCATCCAGCTGTCGGTCGCCGTCATGGTCTTGGCGAACCGGCAGGCGGCCACCGGGTTGGCGCTGCCCTTCGGGATCGCCCACGCCGACCCGGACGCGTAGGCCAGCGGCTGGCCGTCCTTGCCCTTGACGGTGTCGAAGGCGACCGGGGCGTCGGGGGAGACGTCGTTGAGCACGTTGAGGTACCACTGCTCCATCGGCATCGCGCCGAGGGTGTTGGTGGCGAACTGGTTCCCGGCGCCGAAGAAGTCCGCGGAGTCACGGAACGCCTTGACCGCCGCGAAACCACCCTGGTCGTCGTAGATCGACACCGCCCAGGTGAGCGCCTCGACGACCTTCGGGTCGTCGAGCTGCGCCTTGCGACCGTCGGCGGAGAGCAGCTCGACCCCGTTGGCCTTGGCCCACAGCGGCAGGAACTCCGGCAGCTTGCTGTCGTAGCCGATGACGCCGATCCCGCCGCCGTCGGCGACCTTGAGCTTGTCGTCGGCGGCGGTGACCTTGGTCCAGTCGGAGCCGTCGACGTCGGCCAGCGTCAGCCCGGCCTCGTCCAGCAGGTCCTGGTTGGCCATCGTGATCTGCACCGAGTTGAACTCGGGGATCGCGTACACCTGGTTGTTGAACGTCACCTGCCGCACGGCCGGCTCGAGGAACTGACCGGTGTCGATGCCCTCTCCGCTGATGCAGTCGGTGAGCGGCATGATCGCCCCGCGGGACGCGAAGGTGCCGATCTGGTCGCGGTTGGCGTAGATGATCTCCGGCGGCTTGCCCGACGCCACGGCGGACAGGAACGCCTGGATGTCGAGGTCACCCTCGATCTGGCTGACGGTCACCCCGGACAACGCGGCCTTGGCCAGTTCCAGCCGGGTGGAACCGATCTCGTCGTCACCGCCGAAGCCCATCACGGTCAGCGCGCCACTGACCGCCTGCGACGGCCCGTAGGACACGGTCGCGGTGCTGGAGGAGGTGGCGGTGCCGGTGCCGGTGGCGCAACCCGCGAGAAGGCCGACACCGACGGCCAGACCGCACCAGCGCAGCAGGGGAGAACCCATTTTCGTACTCCGGAGAACCAGGAGGAGAAAAGGCTGCTGTTCAACCCATGCACAGGCTTATCCCCGGTGCGTCACGAAGTCAATCAGAAGCGCTACTCACCGTGTCGGTGTTACGCCGTCCAGGGGGTGCTGCTCCGGCGGTTCCGGGGGCCGGGGGGTGGCGTCCGGTGTCGCGGCATGCGGATGCGTGTCCGCACTGAGCCGACCGGGTCAGCGCTGGTAGACGTCGGGGATCGAGTCGCCGTCGGTGTCCAGCGCCTCGGCCTGGCAGACCCGGCGGTAGACGCGGTCACGGAGCTTCAGCACCACGGCGGCGAGCAGCGAGGCGAGCATCGACCCGGTCAGCACCGCGACCTTCACGTGGTCGTCGGCCACCGACCCCGCACCGAACGCGAGCTCGCCGATGAGCAGTGACACGGTGAAGCCCACGCCGGCGAGCAACGCGAGTCCGAAGACGTCGACCCAGGCCAGGTCGGCGTCGAGTTCCGCGCGGGTGAAGCGGGCGACCAGCCAGGTGGCGCCCAGGACGCCGACGGCCTTGCCCGCCACCAGCCCGACGACGATGCCCAGCGCGATCGGGTCCGACAGGGCGCTGGCGAACCCGCTCGCTCCACCGATGGCCACACCCGCGGAGAAGAACGCGAACACCGGGACGGCGAACCCGGACGACAGCGGCCGCCACACGTGCTCGAAGTGCTCGGCCAGCCCCGGCCCGGCCGCCGGACCGCCGATGCGGGCACTGCGGACGACCGGGACGGTGAAGCCCAGCAGCACGCCGGCCACGGTGGCGTGCACGCCGGAGGCGTGGACCAGTGCCCACGTCGCCACACCCAGCGGCAGCAGCAGCCAGACGGACCGGACGCGGCGTTGCACCAGCACGGCGAACAGGCCCAGCGGAACAACGGCCAGCAGCAGCGGGAGCACCGCGAGATCGTCGGTGTAGAACAGCGCGATGATGGTGATCGCCAGCAGGTCGTCCACCACCGCCAGCGTCAGCAGGAACGTCCGCAGCGCCGTGGGCAGGTGGGTCGAGATGACGGCGAGAACGGCCAGCGCGAAAGCGATGTCGTTGGCGGTGGGGATGGCCCAACCGCCGGCGCCGGGGCCGCCGGCGTTGAACGCGAGGTAGATCAGCGCCGGCGTGACCACGCCGCCGACGGCCGCGGCGACCGGTACCGCGGCCCGCCGGGGGTCGCGCAGGTCGCCGGCGACGAACTCGCGCTTGAGCTCCAGCCCGGCGACGAAGAAGAACAGCGCGAGCAGCCCGTCGGCCGCCCACTGACCCAGGGTCAGGTCCAGATGCAGTGCGGCCGGACCGATGCGGATGTCACGCAGCCCGAAGTAGCTGTCCGACCAGGGGGAGTTGGCCCACACCAGCGCGATCACCGTGCCGACCAGCAGCAGCGCGCCGCCGACGGTCTCGCGGCGCAGCAGGGCCGCGATACGGCTGTCCTCGGCCCAGCTGCCGCGGGACAGGATGCGGGAACGGGCACGGGGGCTCGAGGTCACGGGTGACCCTCTCGTCTGGTCTCGGGTACGGCTCGGACGTCGCCGACCAGACTTCCCGGCACACCGTCGTCCATTCTAGGTGCCGGGGGTGCGCCGGCGACAGCCGCCGCGGTGGTGACCTCGGTCGCGGCTCAGTGTCCGCCGAGGTGGCCGGACAGCCGGCCGTGCCGGGCGGCG
>JBQGEH010000840.1:0-2413 GCA_052039515.1 Nakamurella sp.
GTGCACGTCGGTGCCGCCGGTCAGCACCGAGACGCCCGCCTCGGTGACGTCGGCCGCGGTCAGCCGCTCGGCGAGGATCCGCGCGCCGGACAGCGTCCGCTCGAGCCGCTCCTTGAACGCCGGGTCGCCGGCCATCTTGAACGCCACCGCCTTCGCGGCGATGACGTGCTCGAGTGGCCCGCCCTGCTGGCCGGGGAACACCGCGGAGTTGATCTTCTTGGCCAGAGCCGGGTCGTTGGTCATGATCACGCCACCGCGCGGGCCGCCGAGCGTCTTGTGCGTGGTCGTGGTGACCACGTGCGCGTGCGGGATCGGCGACGGGTGCAGCCCGGCCGCGACGATGCCCGCGAAGTGCGCCATGTCGACCATCAGGTACGCGCCGACCGAGTCGGCGATCTCGCGGAACCGGGCGAAGTCCAGGTGCCGGGGGTAGGCCGACCAGCCGGCGATGATCAACTGCGGACGGTGCTGCTCGGCGAGCCGGGCCACCTCATCCATGTCGATGCGGTGGTCCTCCTTGCTCACCTCGTACGCGGCGACGTTGTACAGCAGCCCGGAGACGTTGATCCGCATGCCGTGCGTGAGGTGGCCGCCGTGGGCCAGCGACAGGCCGAGGATGGTGTCGCCCGGCTTGATCAGCGCCTGCATCGCGGCGGCGTTGGCCTGGGCGCCGGTGTGCGGCTGGACGTTGGCGAACCCGGCCCCGAACAGCGCGGTGATCCGCTCGATGGCCAGCGTCTCGATGACGTCGACGTACTCGCACCCGCCGTAGTAGCGCCGGCCCGGGTAGCCCTCGGCGTACTTGTTGGTGAGCACGCTGCCCTGCGCCTGCAGCGCGGCGACCGGCGCGAAGTTCTCCGAGGCGATCATCTCCAGCGTGTTCTGCTGACGCCGCAGCTCCTGCGCGATCTGCGCGGCGACCTCGGGGTCGGCCTCGGCGAGCGAGGCGCTCAGCCCCGGCCAGGCGGCATCCGGGACCGGCGGGGTGGCGGTCTCGTCCGGGCGGACGTCGGCTGAGATGGTCATGACTCTCCTCGTGGTGCGGCTGCGGGCCGTCCTCGATTGTCGCAGATCAGCGACACGCCACCGCGGCCCGCGACGCCGGCCGCCGCACCCGGGCGGGGCTGTCGCATCACCCGGACGGAGCTACCGAAAGGTAACGATCGGTGCCCCGGTGTGGTCGGCGCGCCACCGGTCGACGTACCGTTCCCCTACCGCCGCGGTGGCCCGCCGTCGTCCGCCGGCCGTCGCCGTGGTGGTACGTGCAATTCCTGGACCGTATGTCCGGTTCGCCCGGAGGACCTGCGGGCCGGCGCCACGTCCGCCGCGGATGTTGCGGGCCGGTGCCGTACCGTCGGCCGTCACGTGCGCATCCGGGGCCGCGCCGAGGACAGTCGCCGCACCCACCGCCCGCCCTACCCGCAGCACCCGAACCCAGACCGTCCGGTCCGCCGTCATCCCGCTCGGGAGCGGTGCGACCGACAAGGAAAGGAACGCCTGTGAAGAGACCCCACGGAGCACGCCGCCTGCTCGCCGCGACGACCGCGACGGCGCTGGCGGTGACCCTGGCCTCGTGCGCGGCCTCCAGCCGGGACACCGAGAGCATCGCCAGCCAGAACAACTCCAACGCGGCCGGCACGCTGACCTCCGACGGCGGGGGCACCGGCGAAGGCAGCGCCACCGGCGAGCCGGCGTCGTCCGACGGCACCTTCATCTTCGGGTCCGAGGGTGCGCCGAGCATGTTCGCTCCGCGGTACGCCACCGACGGTGCGACCTTCAAGGTCACCCGGCAGATGACCGAGGGCCTGGTCGGCTACAAGCCCGGCACCGCCGACATCGAGCCCGCCCTGGCCGAGTCGTGGGAGCCGTCCGACGACGCGCTGACCTGGACGTTCAAGATCCGTCAGGGCGTGAAGTTCCACGACGGCACCGACCTGGACGCGGCCGCGGTCTGCTTCAACTTCGACCGGATGTACTCCCAGACCGGCGCCGGGGCGACCCAGGCGCAGTACTGGAGCGACACCATGGGCGGCTTCAAGGACCAGGTCGACGACTCCGGCGCCGCGGTGCCCAGCATCTACAAGAGCTGCACCGCCTCCGACAGTGGCACCGCGGTCATCGAGCTGACCCGGGTGACCTCGAAGTTCCCGAACATCCTCGGCCTGCCGTCGTTCTCCATCCAGTCGCCGGCCGCGCTGCAGCAGTACGACGCGAACAACGTGGTCGCCGAAGGCGACTCGTTCCAGTACCCGGCCTACGCGCTGGAGCACCCGACCGGCACCGGCCCGTTCACCTTCACGAAGTACGACACCGCCAACGGCACCGTCGAGCTGACCCGCAACGAGGACTACTGGGGCGAGAAGGCCAAGTCCAAGACGCTGATCTTCAAGATCATCCCGGACGAGTCGGCCCG
>JBQGEH010000841.1:0-5280 GCA_052039515.1 Nakamurella sp.
CGACGGTCCACAGGCCGAAGGAGAAGTGGTCGTCACGGGTGGGTGTGGGGGTCATGGGACGTCCTTGTCGTCGGGTACTGCTGAGCGGGAGACAGCGGAGTGACGGTGTCGGTCACGGTATCGGGAGGCGCCGGGCGGGTAGGGCGCCCGGCACCGGGGAGCGGGTCAGCGGCCCGAGCCGGCCCGCCGGCGGCGCGTGATGGCGTCCACACTGGCGGCCAACAGCAGTACGAGACCGGTCACCAGGTAGTTGATCTCGGCTTTGAGACCGAGCAGGCCGAGCCCGTTGTTGATGACGGCGATGACCAGACCGCCGATGATGGCGTCGCGGGCCCGGCCTTTGCCGCCGAACAGCGAGGTGCCGCCGATGACGGCCGCGGCCACCGCGTAGAGCAGGGTGTTGCCGGCGCCGGCGTCCGGGGTGACCGAGTTCAGCCGGGACGCGGCGATGATGCCGGACAGCACGGCCATCCCGGAGCTGATCACGAAGCACCAGACGGTGATCCGACCGACCCGGATACCGGCCCGGCGGGCCGCCTCCGGGTTGCCGCCGACGGCGTAGACGTAGCGGCCGAAGGCGGTGCGGTTCTGCACGAGCGTCCACACGATGAGCAGCAGGGCGACCAGCGGGACGACCCACGGGATGCCGCTGAGGTCGACGGTGGCCACGCGGGCGCGGTTGGTCGACAGCACCACGGTGGCGGCGAGCAGCAGCACGGCGACGACGGCGATCCGGACCAGCACCACCGACAGCGGGGCGCTGACCAGGTGCCGGGCACGACGGCGCCGGTGGACGGTGAGACTGACGCCGGCGTAGGCCAGGATGGACAACACGACCACGATCCAGCCGGCGGTGACCGGCACGTTGTCGTTCGAGATGGCCACGATGACCGGGTCTTTCACCGCGACCGTGCCGCCGGTCCCGATGATGAACAGCAGCAGACCCTGCCAGGCCAGGAAGAAGGCCAGGGTCACCACGAAGCTCGGGATGCCGACGCTGGACACCAGCCACCCGGTGAGCAGCCCCATCGCGACGCCGGTGGCCAGTGCGATCAGCACCGCGACGTACCAGGCCAGTCCCTGGTTCAGGATGAACGATGCCATCACGCCGGCCCCCACACCGCCGACGACGCCGGCGGACAGGTCGATGTGGCCGAGCAGCAGCACGAAGCCGATACCCATGGCCAGCACGCAGATCGGCCCGGCCTGGGTCATCAGGTTGGCGAAGTTCAGTGCGGTCGGGAACGTCGACGGCCGGGCGATGCTGAACACCACGACCAGCACGAGCAGCCCGAGAACCGCCGGCAGTGAGCCGACGTCGCCACCGCGGACCTTGTCCCGGTAGGCCCGCAGGTAGTCGCCGAGGCTGCGGGGACCGGTGGTGTCGGCGGAGAACCGGGCCCGCGCCTCGACGTCGGAGGTCGCGGCGGCGGGCGGCGGGACGGTGCTCATGCGGACTCCTGCACGACGGCGGTGGGCAGCCCGTGGGATCCGGAGCGGCCGGTGGTGATGAGTTCGACGATCTCGCGGCCGGTGACGTCGCGGGCCGGGACACTCGCGGCGACGCGGCCCAGGTACAGCGCGGTGATCTGGTCGCTGACCTCGAGGACGTCGTTCATGTTGTGGCTGATGAGCATGACGGCCAGACCGTTGTCGGCCAGTCGGCGCACGAGGTCCAGGACCTGCCGGGTCTGCGCGACACCCAGGGCGGCGGTGGGCTCGTCGAGCAGCACCACCCGGGAGTTCCACAGCACCGACTTGGCGATGGCGACGGTCTGCCGCTGCCCGCCGGACAGACTCGAGACCAGCTGCCGCACCGAGGAGATGGTGCGCACGGACAGCGAGGCCAGGGTCTCCCGGGCCTTGATCTCCCTCGTCGCCTCGTCCAGCACGACGCCGGACTTCGGCTCCCGGCCGAGGAACATGTTCTGGACGATGTCGAGGTTGTCGCACAACGCCAGGTCCTGGTAGACGATCTCGATGCCCAGCGCCGCGGCCTGCCGGGGTCCGCTGACGGTGACCGGACGGCCGTCGAAGCGGTACTCGCCGCCGTCGATGGGGTGGATGCCGGCGATGCACTTGACCAGCGTCGACTTCCCGGCGCCGTTGTCGCCGACCAGGGCGGTCACCGAGCCGGGATAGAGCTTCAGGTCGACGCCGTGCAGCACCTGGACGGCGCCGAAGCTCTTGTCCACGCCGGCCAGTTCCAGGACCGGGGTGTCGGAGGTGTTCATGGGGTCCGCGATCTCTCGTGAGGTGGGGGCGGGTGCGACACGGTCCGGGTGGCGGTGCGCGGACGCACCGCCACCCGGGAGCCGTTGCGGGTCAGCTGATCCCGGCGGCGGCGCACTTGTCGGCGTAGGCCGCGGTGCACAGCTCGGCCGCGGTGACGGCCCCGCCGTCGACGGCGGACTTGACGTTGTCCTTCGTGATGGACTCCGGGTCCAACAGCACCGCGGGGACGTCACGGCCGCCGGTCTCGTCCTTCACCGACCCGGACGCGGTCGGGGTCTCGCCCTTGGCCAGCGCGATGGCCAGCTCCGACAGCGCCGCGGCCTCCTTGGTCGCCGACTTGAACACCGTCATGCACTGGGTGCCGTCCAGGATGTTCTGCAGTCCCTGCACGGTGGCGTCCTGGCCGGTGACCGGGATGGTCAGGCCGTTCTTGCTCAGGATGGCGATGGCGGCCTGGCCCAGGTTGTCGTTGGCCGCGAGCACGCCGTCGACGGCGCCGCCCTGCTCGGTGAAGATCTGCTCGAAGATGGTGCCGGCCTGCACCGGATCCCAGTCCGGCACGGCCTGCTCGGCCACCTGCGTGTAATCGCTGATCTTGTCCAGCACCGAGTGCGCGCCCTGGGCGAAGGAGGTCGCGTTGGAGTCGGTGGGCGAGCCGTCGAGGAAGACGATGTTCTTCTGGCCGGAGCCGAGGCAGTCGGCCAGCCCCTGGCCCTGCAGCTCACCGACCTTGACGTTGTCGTAGGAGACGTAGAAGTCGGCGGCGCCGCCGAGGGTGAGCCGGTCGTAGTCGATGGTCTTGACGCCCTGCTGGGCGGCCTTGCGCTCGATGGCCGCGCCGGACTCGTTGTCCAGGTTGACGATGGCCAGCACGGTCACGCCCGAGGTGATCATCTGGTCGGCGATGGTCTGCATCTGACCCTTGTCGCCGCCCGCGTTCTGGATGTCGTACTCGACACCGGCGGACTGGAAGGCCTTCTCGAGGGCGGGACGGTCGGCCGACTCCCACCGCACGGACGACTTGGTGTCGGGCAGGATGACGCCGATCTTGCCGGCCACACCGCCACCGCCGGACCCCGATGAGGACTCCGAGGCTTCCGACGACGAGGCCGACGAGGAGGACCCGGACGAGGAGGAGCCGGACGACGAACTCGCCGACGACGGGGAGGACGACGACACCGACGAGGACGGGGCCGACGAGGTGCTCGACGCGGCACCGTCGGAGGACCCGCCGCAGGCGGCGAGGAACACCGAGCCCGCGGTGAGGGCGCACAACGCCGCGCTGGTGCGGATGCGCATGGGAGAGCCTTTCTCAGGGGTCGCCGCAGCGACGCAGAGGGGGAGGGAGCCGGATCGGCGGGGACACCGTCCGGACGGGACGGCGACATCGGCCGCCCGGAGGCGGAGGGCGGTGCGGAGGAGAGGACGGCAGGGGCGCCGGGGCGGCGTGATCGAGCCGGTCCGGCGCTCCCGGCGACGGGGAGCCGGCGTCCCGGCAGCTCGTCGTCGAGCAGTGATCCGCATCGCTCGGAAAGCGATTTGGCTGCTGGTCAGCCAAACTATGGGTCCGCTCGGACGGCTGTCAAGACCTCGGGTGCGGGTATTTCGCTGGACGTTGACTTAATGTCGCAGCGTCGGCTCGGCGGGTGCCGAGGAAGCCGCGGATCACTCGGACGGGGACGGCTCGCGGGTCCCGCCGGGGTCGGCGATGAGCAGCTCCCGGCCGGCGTGCGCGCCGCCCAGGCAGGCCGCGTCGAAGCCGAGGGTGGAGAACAGGATGCGCGGGGTGCGGCCGCGGGGCGCCAGCAGTCGCCCGTCGAGCTCGGCGTGCATCGGACCGGTCAGATACTCGGCCAGCAACGGGAAATGCCCGCCCAGCACGATGGTCTCCGGATCCAGCACGTTGGCCAGCACCGACAACCCGATCCCCAGCCAGCGACCCTGCTCCTCCAGGGCGGACAGCACCGCGGGATCACCCTGCGCGGCCCGGTCGCGCAGGCCGGTCACCACCGTCTTGAGGTCCGCCGGGCCGTCGTCGGAGTCGTGGCCGACCAGGGCCAGCAGCATCGACAGCCCGACGACGGTCTCCCAGCACCCGAAACGGCCGCAGCCGCACCGCAGGTCGCGCGGCCCGATGGGCATGTGGCCGACCTCCCCCGCGAAACCGTGGGAGCCGCGGGCGATCCGGCCGTCCACGACGCTGCCGCCGCCGACCCCGACCTCGCCGGACAGGTACAGCAGGTGCGGGGAACCGGCGCCCGCGCCCACGGCGTATTCGGCCATGGCGCCGAGGTTGGCGTCGTTGTCGACCGCGATGGCCGCCGACCACCACCCCAGCCGGCCGCGCAGGATGTGCGCGACGTCGACGTCACGCCAACCGAGGTTGGGGGCGAAATCGAGGACACCGGTGGCGGTGTCGACCAGACCCGGGATCGACAGGTGCAGGCTCCGCACCCCCGCCGGGGTCGCGCCGGACTCCGCGACCAGTCGGCGGGCCAGGTCGGCGACCACGGCGAGGCCCCGGGTGGCACCGGTGTCGGCCGGCAGCGCGACCCGGGCCCGGGCCCGCACCGCGCCGGTCAGGTCGACGGCGATCCCGGCGACGTAGCCGACGTTGACCTCCAGGCCGAGGAACCGCACCGAGTCGGTGGTCAGCCGGACCACCTTGCCCGGCCGGCCCGGACCGCGGTGGGCGGACTCGCCCTCCTCGACGAGACCCAGACCCTGCAGGCTCGTCACGATGCTGGACACGGTCGCCTTGTTGAGGCCGGAGTCCTCGGCGAGCCGGGCCCGGGACCGCGGCCCGCCCTCGACCAGGCTGCGCATCAGCAGCGCCTGGTTCAGACGTCGCACGGTGGCCTGGTCGGCGGGGGAGGTCGGAGACGCGCCGCTGGGCACCCGCACCCTCCCGGACCTCGGCGTGGACGCCGCCGGTCGGGCGTCCGAGGGCAGAGTCTAGGGCGGCCGCGGCGCGACGTCCCGGCCCGCCGGCGGGTCAGTCGGTGAACACCGACCAGCACAGCTCGTTGCGCCGGCGCTGGTCGG
>JBQGEH010000842.1:0-1973 GCA_052039515.1 Nakamurella sp.
AGCAGCCACACCTCGACGGGATCGCCGGGCTCGAGCCGGGTCTGGTCCTCGGCGATCACCAGCATGGAGTCGGCGCCGGCCAGCCAGGAGAGCAGGTGCGACCCGGGGCCGCCCCACGGCTTCACGGTGCCGGCCGCCCGGTCGTAGACCGCGCGCCGGAACTGCCGCCGACCGGCGGGTGAGTCGACGGCCTCGGCCAGCGGGACCTGCAGCACCGTGCGGTGTCGCGTCCCGAAACCCATGGCGCGCAACAGCACCGGACGCAGGAACACCTCGAACGACACGAACGCCGACACCGGGTTGCCGGGGAACGTCACCATCGGGACGCCCTGGAACCGGCCGGCTCCCTGCGGTCCGCCGGGCTGCATCGCCACCTTGGCGAACTCGACGCCCTGTCCGGTGAGGGCGTCCTTGACCACCTCGTAGGCTCCGGCGCTGACCCCGCCGGTGGTGACGACCAGATCGACGCCGTCCAGTGCCGCCGACAGGGATGCGGTGAACTGCGCGGCGTCGTCCGGCACGAACTGCAGCACCCGCGCATTGCCGCCGGCAGCTCGGACCGCTGCCGCCAGCATCACCGCGTTGGACTCGAAGATCTGTCCGGGGCCGAGAGTGCCGCCGGGGGCGATCAACTCGGAGCCGGTCGACAGGATCAGCACCTCGACCGGCCGGACGACGGGCACCTCGGCGACGCCCAGGGCCGCGGCGACCGCCAACTGGGTCGGACCCAGCACGGTCCCGGCGGTCAGCACCAGGCCGCCCTGCCGCACGTCCTCGCCACGCCGGCGGATGTGGGTGCCCGGTGCCGTCGCCGACCGGATGGTCACCTCGTGCACCCCGGCGTCGGTCAACTCGACGGGGACGATCACCTCGGTGCCGTCCGGCGTCGGCGCACCGGTCATGATCCGGGCGGCCGTGCCGGGCGCCAGCGGGCCGGATGCCACCGAGCCGGCCGGGATGTCCACCGACACCGGCAGAGTCACCGGAACTGCCGCGACGTCCGCGGCCCGGAGGGCGTAACCGTCCATCGCCGAGTTGTCGAACGGCGGCAGGTCGATGGGTGCCGCGAGATCGACGGCCAGCACCCGGCTCTGGGCGTCGGCGAGCGGGAGGCGGACCGTGTCGAGGTCGGGCAGGAGCGCGTCGACGATCGCGCGGTGTTCCTCGACGGTGCGGGGTCGGCTCATTCGTCCGGTTCCACCGCCGGCTGGTGGGCCAGCGCCAGCCGGCGGACGACCTCGACCGCAGCCGAGGGCGACATCCCGCGCGCCACGGCCAGTCCCAGCAGGTAGGTGGTCAACGGGCCGGCGATCCGGGCGACGTTGTGGGCCACGTCGCGCGTGACGTCCAGCAGATCGGTGCGCAGGTCGGCCGGGACGCTGTCCGCAGGAAGCTGCAACGCTCCGGTCGCCTCGCGTAGCCAGTCGTCGAGAGTGCTCATCCGGCCAACCTAGACCGGCCGGGGGTGGGCCCGGCAGTCGGCCGGCGCGTTCACCGGATGGCGTCGACCAGCCAGGTCAGGGAGACGACGTCGACCGGCGCCGTCTCCTCCTGGACGAAGCCGTGGGTGAGGCGCCGGTAGGTGACGTCCCGGGTGGACTCGACCGCGATGTCGTCCGGCGGGCCGCAACCGACCGGTACCCAGAGGATGTCGTCGCCGTCTAAGGGCACGGTACTGACCTGCCAGCCCGGTGGCTGGTCGGAGCGAGTCAGCCTGCCGAACACCGAGCCATCGGCCGGCCAGACGGAGCTGAACGCCATGCCGACCCCGGTCGCCACGTCGCCGACCACGCCGCCGCGGATGAAGGCCGTCACCTCGCGGTCACTGACGGACCCCAGCAGCACCCGGTCGATCTGGACCCGGGCTTCGGCGTACACCGACCAGTCGACGGCATTCTCCCGCTCGGGATCGCCGATGAGCACGGTGCGTCCGGTGAGAGCGAAGTGCCCGGTGAACCAGACGATGTCGTTCC
>JBQGEH010000843.1:0-1964 GCA_052039515.1 Nakamurella sp.
GCCGCGAGGCCACCACCCCGATGGGTGCGTGGCCTCGCGGCCGTTACATGGGTGCCGGGACGGACGCGGACCCGGTCCGGCCGACCGGCGGGGCCTGTCCTACGGTGCGCCGATGAGCCGCTTCGGGATCGACGCCCCCACGCTGCTGTACCTGGTGTCGGCGGAGGGTCGCCTGGATCCCGCCCACCGGCTGGTGGCGCCGCACGGCATCCGCTCCGACGCGCTGACGCTGCTGCTGCGGGCGGTGCGGCAGGGCGAGCTGACGGAGGCCGGGGCGATCGACCGGCACGAAGCGCTGACCGGGGTCGCCATCCGCATCCTGGGTGACCGGGTGTCCCGGCGCACCGCCTTCCGGATCGCCCTCGAGCGCGGCTGGAACGACCTGCACCACGCCGAGCACCTCGCGGTCGTCCGGCTGCAGGCGGACGCCCTCGTCACCGTCGACCCGCTGCTCGCGGCGGCCGCGGACGGCGTGGTGCCGGTGCTCCCGGTGTCGGCGCTCGCGCCGTCCTGACCGGGACACCACACACCGACGGCGCCGCCGGGACCACCGGTGATGCGATCACCGGGGCCGCCGACGGCGCCGTCAGACGTCGGAGCAGCTGTGGCTACCGTTCGGCGCGACGCGAACCACGGCTGCGCAGCAGCAGCGCGCCGCCGATCATGGCCACCACGCCGACGCCGAGCAACCACCCCGCCGGCGAGCCGTCCTGGGCGGCCATACCGCCGGTGCCCGCCGGCACGGCCGTCGGCGACGCCCCGAGTGCGTCGACCAGCTCCTGGCTCATCTCCAGGTGCATCACCGCGACCGGGCGGTATTCCGTGGCGTACTGCACGACGGACTGGTCACCGCCGGAGGCGATCTCGGTGTCGGTGGAGGCCACGCTCTTGGTGTGACCGGCCACCTGGATCTGCGCGTAGAGCTGGTCGAACGCCGCACCGGACGCGGCCTCGAGCTGGGCGGCCTGCGCCTTCTGCTCCGCGCTGGGCTCGGTCGGCACGGGGATGCCGACCGCCTGTGCCACACCGGTCGCTTTCGCCAGCGCCGCGGTGTGGTCGGTGAGCGTCATGTCGGCGAGGTCGCGGACGCCCTCGTCGTCGGACTTCTCCAGCGCGAGGTTGCCGATGGCGATCTCGGCCAGGCTGGTCTGGATGTTGGCGGTCAGGTACGTGGTGTCCTGGTCGGTCGGGGCCGCCGCGGTGGCGGTGCCCGGTGCGGCGAGCAGAACGAGGGCGGCGACGGCACCGACGCCGGCCCAGCGTCGGCGGGAGCGGGCTGCGGGAGGATGGGGAGCGGACACGGGTCGCGCCTTCCGGTGGGTAACGGGGGTCACACCAGGGAGTGCCCGATGGCGCGAGAACCGCAAACCTTCGGCGTCACACCTTTCGGGGTATCGATTCCCCCGGCAGACTGAGGAGTCATGACAGGACGGCAACGGATCGGGCTGACGGCCATCACCGTCGGGCTGCTCGTCGCCGTGCTCGGTCTGGTGTGGACTCCGGCCCCGCCCGGCGATTTCGGCGCCGCCCCCGCGGTCGCCGCGCCCGCGCCCGAACCCGGGACGCCCCCGTCGTCCGTGGGCGGACCGGTGTCGTCCACGCCGTCGGTGGAAGCCACGGCGTCCCCACCGACGACGTCGGAGACCGAGGGGACCAGCGCGGCGGCCACCGCCGCCCCGTCGCCGCCGGCGGCGACCGGGCCTCCGACGCCCGACATCGTCCTCGGCGAGCGTCCGGTCGAGGTGCGGCTGGACCGCTGGGACGTGTCGGCGCCGGTCGACGAGGTCTTCGCGGTCGACGGCATCCTGCAGGTCCCCACCGATCCGCAGCGGCTCGGCTGGTGGTCCGCCGGCGCCTGGGTCGGGGCCGGCACCGGAACGGTCGTCGTGGACGGGCATCTCGACTCGGCGACCCGCGGAGTGGGTTTCCTCGTCCGCCTCCGGGACTTGGTCGAGGGTGACACC
>JBQGEH010000844.1:0-1767 GCA_052039515.1 Nakamurella sp.
GGGCCCGGCGGCCTGGCTAGCGCTTGGGGGTCGGGGGCGGGGGGCGGGCCCCCCACGGCGACGCCGCCGACCACCCGGCCGTCGCGGGTGACGGCCCAGCGCCGGGTCGGCGGGTCGTCCGGCTCCTCGGACCAGCGCTCCAGCACCGTGCGCATCGCCTCCTCGTCCGGGACCCGGTCCAGCGCCGGCACCAGCCAGCGCGACACCTCGGCGGCGCCGAACACCGACAGGGCAGCGAGGGCGTCGTCCGGGTGCCACGGCCGCAGGACCAGCCGCTCGGTCCGCAGGATGTGGTCGTCGCTCATGCCGGGTGCAACGCCGCGTGGACGCCGACGTCATCCCTCCCGGCCTTGAGCGCCCACCCGGGTGGTGCTGCGCTCGACCGGTCGGGCAATGTCATAGCCCGTTCGTGGCATGATCACCGCAAGTCGTTGAAGCGTCTACTGCACGTCCCTACCGTTCGGAGGAGCCGTCCGCCGCCGGGGTGCGACGCACGCACGGGGACGAAGGGGTTCGCGATGAGACGACGCGCACCGGCGCTGGTGGCGCTGATGGCGGGAGCGGTGCTGCTCCCCCTGGTGACGGGGACGGGGGCCTCGGCGGTGCCGACGGCGCGGCCGGCGGTGGCCTCGGACCGCGGCGGCACCGGGACGGCAGCGGTGCCGACCCTGGACTGGGGACCGTGCACCGACGAGTACGACGGGACCTCGAAGCCGGTGCGGGGGGAGGAGGGTCCAGCCACCCTCCGCTACTCCTGCACCTTCGCGACGGTCCCGCTGGACTACGACGACCCGACCGGGCCCACGACGCAGGTCGCGCTCAAGCGGCTGGAGGCCGCCAAGGCGTCGACGAAGATCGGCACGATCTTCCTCAACCCCGGTGGGCCCGGGGAGTCGGGGGTGGAGTTCACCTCCTACATCTGGGCGCTGCTGCCGCAGAGCGTCCTGGACCGCTTCGACGTGGTCGGGTTCGACCCGCGCGGCGTCGCCCGCAGCAACCCGCTGGTCTGCTTCGAGTCACCCGAGCAGCTCGACGACCTGTTCGGCTCGGTTCCGCTGTTCCCGTTGAACCGCAGCGAGTTCGACCAGGTCGACGCCGCGGTCGACCGGTACACCGACCTCTGCGGGGAGAACGGCGGGCCCATCCTGGACCACATGTCGACGGCCGACGTGGCCCGCGACATGGACCTGCTGCGGCGGGCCGTCGGCGACCAGAAGCTCACCTACATCGGGCTGTCCTACGGCACCCAGCTCGGGAACGTGTACGCGAACATGTTCCCCAAGAACGTCCGCGCCATCGTGCTGGACGGCGTGCTCGACCCGGTGCTGTGGTCGACGGGTCGGCGCTGGACCGACCGCTGGACCCCGTTCTCGACCCGGGTGGGGAGCGACCGCAGCACCCTCGACGTGCTGGTCGAGTTCTTCCGGCTGTGCCGCAGGAACGGGCCGCAGGCGTGCACCCTGGTGCAGCAGGGTGACCCGCAGACCATCTTCGACGCGACCATGGCCGAGCTGCGGTCCACCGGCCCGGTGATGGTCGACTTCGGCGACGGCGTCCCGGTGGAGGTCTCGTACCAGAACCTCGCGGCGCAGACCCGGCAGACCTTCTACGGCCCGCGCGGCTGGCCGGACCTCGCGTACCAGATCAGCACGATCGCAGCCCAGGTCGGCACGGCCCCACCGCTGTCCGCCGCCGCGGCGGCCTCGGCGGCCGCGGCCGCGAGCGCCGACCCCGAGCAGACCCGGGCCCGCGCGGCGTCGGCGGCCT
>JBQGEH010000845.1:0-2520 GCA_052039515.1 Nakamurella sp.
TGTCATGTTCTCCGAGCTGCCCGGCGGCCTGCGGGTCGTCACCGAGAGCGTGCCCGGCTCCCGCAGCGCCTCGGTGGGGGTCTGGGTCGGCGTCGGTTCCATCGACGAGACGCCGCGGCTCTCCGGCGCCTCGCACTTCCTCGAACACCTGTTGTTCAAGGGCACCTCGACCCGTTCGGGCCGGGAGATCTCGGTCGCGATCGACGCCGTCGGGGGCGACCTGAACGCCTTCACCTCGCACGAGTACACCTGCTACTACGCACACGTGCTCGCCGCCGAGGCGGAGATGGCGATCGAGCTGGTCTGCGACGTGGTGCTCGACGCGAGCATCGCCGGTGCCGACGTGGACGTCGAACGGCAGGTGATCCTCGAGGAGATCGCCATGCGCGACGACGATCCCGAGGACGTCCTCAACGACGTCTTCGCCGCCACCGTCTTCACCGGCGAGCTCCTCGAGCGGCCGGTCATCGGCACGGTGGAGACCATCGAGGCGCTGACCCGGAGCCAGGTCGCGGGCTGGTACCGGCGCCGCTACGACCCCACCCGGATGGTCGTGTCGGTGGCGGGCGGCATCTCCCACGCCGACGTGCTGCGCTGGGTGCGGCGGGCGTTCGGCGCCCGGCTGGACCTGGCCGCCCGTCCCGCCGCACCGCGCACCGGCGGCACCCGCACCGCACCCCGGCGCGGTGCGCTGACCGTCGTGGAACGCGACACCGAGCAGGCCCACCTGTGCGTGGGCGTCCGGGCGCTGGGCCGCGACGACCCACGCCGGCACGCGCTGGCCGTGTGGTCGGCAGCGATGGGCGGCGGCATGAGCTCGCGGCTGTTCCGCGAGATCCGCGAGGAGCGCGGCCTCGCGTACTCCGTCTACACCTCCACCTCGGCCTACGCCGGCACCGGGTCGTTGTCGGTCTACGTCGGCTGCCAACCCGAGAACCTCGCCGAGGCGGTCGATGTCGTCTCCCGCGAGCTCGCCCTGGCCCGGGCCGGCCTGACCGACGAGGAGATCGCCCGGGCGCGGGGCCAGCTCATCGGTTCGACCATCCTGGGGCTGGAGGACACCGAGTCCCGGATGAGCCGGATCGGCAAGAACGAACTCGTCCGCGGCCGGTACCGGTCGGTACAGGACGATCTCGACGCGATCGCCGCCGTCACCGCCGCCGACGTGCTGGCCGTCTCCGGCGAATTGCTCGCCCGGCCGGTCAGCGCCGGGCTGGTCGGCCCCTACACCCGCGACACGGACACGCCGGCGGCGCTGCGCGCGCTCATCGCCGACGGGATCGGAACACCATGACCTCCTCCACCGCCGCGCCCACGAAGGTCGGGGTCCTCGGGGCCACCGGCCGGATGGGCACCCTGACCTGCGAGACCATCGACGCAGCCGAGGATCTCGAGCTGGTCGCGGCGGTCAGCCGTGGTGCCGACGCACTGTCGGCCCTGGTCGACGCCGGGGCCGAGGTCGTCGTCGAGTTCACCCATCCCGACGTCGTCATGGACAACGTCGAGTTCCTGGTGTCGCACGGGATCTCGGTCGTCGTGGGGACGTCCGGGATCAGCACCGACCGGCAGGCCCGGATCGCGGAGTGGCTCGCCGACCGTCCGGACGTCGCCGTCGTGGTGGTGCCGAACTTCGCCATCGGGGCGGTGCTGGCCATGCGCTTCGCCCGCGAGGCGGCGCGGTTCTTCGCCGGGGTGGAGATCATCGAGCTGCATCACGCCGGGAAGGTCGACGCCCCCTCCGGTGCCGCCGCCGCCACGGTCCAGGGCGTCGCCGAGGCCCGCGCGGCCGCCGGCAGCCCGCCGATCCCGGACGCCACCGAGAGCGACCCGTACGGCGCGCGGGGCGCGGTCCGCGACGGGGGCGTGCACGTGCACTCCGTCCGGCTGCCCGGTCTGGTCGCCCACCAGGAGGTCCTGCTCGGCAACGAGGGGGAGTTGCTCACCATCCGGCACGACTCGATGCACCGCTCGTCGTTCATGCCCGGTGTGCTGACCGCCGTCCGTGCCGCCGCCACCCGGCCCGGGCTCACCGTCGGCCTGGAAGCGTTGCTGGGCCTGTGAATCCGCGGCTCGTCGTCGCGCTGCTGTCCGCGGCGCTGATCGCCTACTTCGTCCTCATCGGCGACAAGGCGCTCATCCTGTTCCGCGACGGCACCCCGGCCACCATCGGCCTGGGGATCGCCGCGGTCCTGATGCCGGTGATCGGCGCGGTGCTGCTCTTCTTCGAGCTCCGATTCGGCTGGCGCACCCAGCAGCTCGGCCGCCGGCTGGGCGCCGAGGGTGGCCTGCCCGAGCAGCCCGACCTGCCGACCCGCCCGTCCGGCCGGATCGACAAGGCAGCGGCCCTCCCGCAGTTCGAGGCGGCCCGGGCCGAAGCCGAAGCGGATCCGGAGAACGGGCGGGTCTGGTTCCGGTTGGCCGACGCCTACGACCTGGCCGGTGACCGCAAGCGGGCCCGCGCCGCCATGCGCCGGGCCATCGAGCTGGAGGCGCGGAACCCGTGACGGGCATCAGCGGGGT
>JBQGEH010000846.1:0-5257 GCA_052039515.1 Nakamurella sp.
GACCCGGCCAGACGGTAGAATAGAACACATGTTCGATTCCCTGCCTACTCCGTCTCGCGACGCCTACGTTCTCGGTTCGGTCGAGCTCGCGGTGATGGTCGCCCGCATCCAGGACGCCGGCTGCTCGGCGACCGACGACGCGGAGCGCATCGAGCGGATCCGGCTCCTGGAGACGCTCAAGCACGCGGCCGCCGGCCTCCAGGCGCAGCTGACCGCGGACTTCGCCCGCTCCCGGGAGGTCGAGCTGTCCCGCATCGCTACCGAGCAGGTCCGCGACCGGGCCGGCCGCGACATCGCCGCCCAGATCGCGCTGGCCCGACGGGTCAGCCCGACCGTGGGCTCACGGCTCGTGGGACTCGCGAAGATCCTGACCGGCGAGATGCCGCAGCTTCACGGCGCACTGCGGCACGGGGATCTCGACGAGTACCAGGCTCTCCTGGTGGCGGCCGAGACGGCCACCTTGTCCCGGGAGCACCGGCAGGCCGTCGACGCCGAGCTCGCCGCACGCTACGGCAGCATGACGCCACGCCAGGCGCGCGGCGCCGCCGCCCGCATCGGGTGTCGGCTGGATCCCGAGCAGGCCGTGCGGCGGGCGGCGCTGGCCTGCCGGGACCGGCGGGTCACCCTGCGCCCCGCTCCGGACACCATGACGTACCTGACCGCACTGCTGCCCGCCGTCGAGGGAGTGGCGGCGTTCGCCGCGCTCACCCGCAGCGCAGCCACCGCCACCGCCCAGGGCGATCCACGCGGCCGGGGCGCGCTGATGGCCGACACCCTGGTGTCCCGACTGACCCGGCCGGGCGCTGACGAGAGTGCAGGCGGGACCAAGCCCGAGACCGAGCCCGCGACCGGGACGAGCGGCGCCGACGGCCTGCGCGGCGTCCCCGCCGGTGTGCACGTCGAGATTCAGCTGGTCATGACCGACCGCACGCTGCTCGACGCCGACAGCGAACCGGCCCTGCTCACCGGCTACGGGCCCATCCCCGCACCGCTCGCCCGACGTCTCGTCGGCGGCGCCGATCCCCGCACGACGACCTGGGTCCGACGGCTGTACACCGATCCGGCCACCGGCGGGATCGTCAGAGCCGACCCCCGGCGGCGGCTGTTCACGTCCACCGACCGTCGCTTCCTCGTCGCCCGCGACCAGGTCTGCCGCACACCCTGGTGCGGCGCCCCCATCCAGCACGCCGACCACACCCGCTCCTTCGCGGCCGGCGGCGCCACCCACACCGACAACGGCGCCGGGCTGTGCGCCGCGTGCAACCTGACCAAGGAGTTCCCCGGATGGCGCTCGGCCACCAGCGCCGACGGAACCGTGGTGACCACCACGCCGACCGGTCACACCTACCGGAGCCGGCCACCCGACCCGCCGTGGTCCGCCCCCTGGGAGGGGCAGGTCACCCCACCGCGACGGAAGGATCCGGCCGCGTGATGACGTTGCACCCCGGTATGAGAGCAATCGTGTACCGCACCACCGGTGATCCGTCCGTCCTCGAGTCCGTCGAGCGTGAGGTGCCCACCCCGGGCGCCGGAGAGGTCCGGGTCCGGGTCGTCGTGTCCGCGGTGAATCCGACCGACTGGAAGTCCCGGGCCGGCACCGGCTCCGGCGGCAAGCCCGCCTTCGACGAGGTCGTGCCCAACCAGGACGGCGCCGGCGTCGTCGACGCGGTCGGCGACGGCGTCACCGAGGTCGCCGTCGGTGACCGGGTCTGGACCTACCTGTCGGCGCACCAGCGGCCGACCGGCACCGCGCAGGAGTACACCGTGCTGCCCGCCGAGCGGGTCGTGAAGCTGCCCGACAACGCCTCCTTCGACCAGGGCGCCAGCATGGGCGTCCCCGCGATGACAGCCCACCGGGCGCTGACCGTCAACGAGTTCGGGCCGACCCGGCTGCGCCCCGGCGCACTGGCCGGCAAGACCGTGCTGGTCGCCGGTGGCGCGGGTGCCGTCGGGCACGCCGCCATCCAGTTGGCCCGCTGGGCCGGCGCCACCGTGATCACCACCGTCTCCTCCGACGCGAAGGCCGCACTGGCCACGGCGGCCGGCGCCCACCACGCGGTCAACTACCGCGAGCCCGGCGCCGCCGACGCCATCCGTGGCATCGCCCCCGACGGGGTCGACATCATCGTCGAGGTGTCCGCGGCGGCCAACGCCGAGCTGAACCTGGCCGTCGCCGCCAACCACGCGTCGATCGCCGTCTACGCCGACAACGGCGGCGACGCGGTCACCCTGCCGATCGTGGCGCACTTCGTGAAGAACATCCGCTACCAGTTCCTGCTGCTGTACACGGTCGGGCAGGACGCGCTCACCACCGCCGCCGAGGACATCACCGTCGCCCTCGTCGACGGCGCTCTGCCGGTCGGCGAGGACGCCGGTCTCCCGCTCACCCGGTTCCCGCTGGAGCGCACCGCCGACGCCCACGCCGCGGTCGAGAACGACACCGTCGGCAAGGTGCTCATCGACGTGGCCACCGCCTGACGGCCGGCGCCCCGGACGGCCAGCAGCGGGTCAGTACCGCTCGAGCAGCCGCCGCAGCCCCTCGACCGCGCCGTCCCGGCCGGCGGTGGGCCCGGCGAGCTGCACGGCGAACGTGCCGTCCGGGTTCTGCGCCTGCGCGGTCCAGACCCCGTCGGCGACGGCGACCGCAGCCGCGTCGCCGATCCCGGTGAGCGACTCCGCGCCGGCCGGCGGGGCGTAGCGGGCCGGGTCGCCGACCATCTGCAGCTGCAGGAAACTGCCGTCGTCGGCCAGCGCCGTCCACAGACACCCGGTGCCCGCCGCCGCGTCGGCCGCCGGGCGCACGGCCACCCCCAGCAGCGTCGACACCTCGTCGGTCGACAGCACCTCGCACAGCGGGTTCGTGGCCACCCCCTGCGCCTCGACCTCCTCGCGGTCGGGGAAGGTGCCGGGCGACGCGGTGTACGTCGGGATGGTGGCGCCGCCCCCGGCGGTCGCCCCGCCCGGCGTCGTGGCCGGGGCGTCCGGCCCCGCCCCGCCGTTCCCTCCCGGCCCGCCCGTCGCGCTCACCGACGGCTCCGTCGATGCGACCGGCGCGCTCTGCGACTCCTCGCTCGACGCCGTCGGCTCCGGCACCGACTGCGACGACCCGGGCGACGACGCCGACACGGACTCCGACCCGTCCTCGGAGCCCGTGACCGACGACGTGATCGCCGCCGTCGAGGTCGCCGTCAGTTGCGCCTCGTCAGCCGTCCCGCACCCGGCCAGCAGCACGACGCCACCGACGATTCCGACCAGGCCGATCCGACGCGCTCTCATACCTTCCGACCCTTCCATGCCACCGCTCCCGGCGCACACCCGGCGTGCCCAGATGGGCACGTTGCGTCGCGAGGCGTCGGGGCGGAGCTCAGCGGGCTGGTTCTCTGTGGTTCGGTGGACCGGTGCCCGGTCCACCGGGGCACCCGACCGTAGGGGCTTCACCATCCCCGCGTCGCCGACGTCACCCACACCGGGCGGCCGTCGCCCCGACGTCGAACCGAGGAGAAGTCCATGGATGAGCAGCACCGCGACGACGGCACCGAGCGGCACGACGCGCAACGCCTGCCGACGGCGCCGGAGGCACCGGAGGCACCGGGCGTCCCCGAGCCCCCGGCCGGGCGTCGCGCGGCCGACGCCCGCCGCCGGCTGGGGGACGGCATCGTCACCGTGTTCCGCTGGACGCTGCGGTTGCTGGTCATCGCGGCCGGTCTCTGGCTGCTCGGCTGGCTCGTCGGCCAGCTGTGGAGCATCGTCCTGCCCGTCCTGCTGGCGCTCCTGCTGGCCACCGTGCTGTGGCCGCCGGTCCGCTTCATGCGCCGCAAGCTCCCGCCGGCCCTGGCGGCGATCACCGCCGTCGTCGGACTGCTGGTCGTCGTCGGCGGCCTCATCGCACTGCTGGTCCCGGTCATCTCCAACGAGGGCCAGAACCTCGCCGCCCAGTTCTCCAACGGCCTCGAGTCGCTGCAGAACTGGCTGTCCGGCCCACCGCTGAACCTGGGCGACAACGCCGTCGGCAACCTCCTCGAGCAGGCCGTCAGCTACCTGCAGGAGAACGCCCAGGCACTGGCCGGTACCGCGCTCACCACGATCGGCACGATCGGCTCGGCCGTGGTCACCCTGATCTTCGCGCTGCTGTTCACGTTCTTCATGCTCAAGGACGGCCCCCGCTTCCTGCCGTGGCTGCGCGGCTGGATCGGCCGCGGCGCCGGCGGGCACGTCGGCGAGGTCTCCGGCCGGGTGTGGACCGCCCTCGGCCACTACGTCTGGTCGCAGGCCGCGGTCGCCGCCATCGACGGGGTGCTCATCGGCCTCGGCGTGTGGTTGGTCGGGGTGCCGCTGGCGCTGCCGATCGCCGTGCTGACCTTCCTCGGCGGCTTCATCCCGATCGTCGGCGCTTTCGCCGCCGGCGCGGTGGCGGTCCTCGTCGCCCTGGTGAGCAACGGCGTGGTGCCGGCGCTGATCGTGCTGGTCATCATCGTCGCCGTGCAGCAGATCGAGGGGAACGTGCTGCAACCGATCCTGGTCAGCAAGACGCTGAAGATCCACGCCGCGGTCGTCCTCGGTGGCGTCGCCCTCGGCAGCACGCTGTTCGGTGTGATCGGCGCCTTCCTCGCGGTCCCGGCCATCTCGATCGTCATGGTCGTCGCCGGCTACCTCCGCGAGCAGGTCACCGGTCGGCGGGCTCCGGCACCCACCGACTGACATGTCTGGCGCTGAATTCAGCTGACGATGTAACGTCGGGTTCATGGCATCACTCACCCTCACGTCCGCCGGCCGAAGGGCGGCCGTCACCCGCCGGGTGCGCTGGTTCGTCGCGGCGACCATCACCTGCATCTTCTCCGAGTAGGTCGGGGCGATCTCCGCCGGTTCGGTGGCGTCCTCGTCGGCGTTGATCGGCTTCGGCCTGGACTCGACCGTCGAGGTGGCGTCGGCCGCCGCCGTGGCCTGGCAGTTCGCCGGCCGCGACCCCGAGGCGCGGGAACGCGTGGCGCTGCGGGTCATCGCGGTGTCGTTCTTCGGCCTGGCGGCGTTCGTCACCCAGGACGCCGTGCGTGCCCTTCTCGGCGCCGCCGAGCCGCGGCACTCGACCGTCGGCCTGGTGCTCGCCGCGCTCAGCCTGCTCGTCATGCCCTTCCTGTCGTACGGCCAACGCCGGGCCGGCCGCGAGCTCGGATCCCGGTCCGCCGTCGCCGACTCGCACCAGACGCTGCTGTGCACCTACCTCTCCGGCGTCCTGCTGGTCGGCCTGGCGGTGAACTCG
>JBQGEH010000847.1:0-1743 GCA_052039515.1 Nakamurella sp.
CCGCCGTCACCGCGGCACTTCGCGCGGGACACGACGCGCTCGTACAACTCGGCGGGGCCCGGCTCGGCGACAAGACCATGCTCGACGCGCTGACGCCGTTCGTGGCCGCGGTGGACTCGGCGGTCGCCGACGGAACTGACTGGCGCACAGCCTGGACGGCGTCAGCCGAGATCGCCGACAAGGCGGCCGCCGCCACTGCCGAGCTGCGGCCGAGGACCGGGCGCGCCCGACCACTGGCCGACCGCAGCGTCGGCACGCCGGATGCCGGCGCCATCTCGTTGACCATGTGCATCCACACCGTCTGTGAACTTCTGGAGGAACTCTCATGACCTTGCGCATCGTGATCGGCTGTGACGACGCCGGCCTGACCTACAAGAGCGTGCTGCGCCGCGACCTGGAGCAGGACGACCGCGTCGCCTCGGTACTCGACGTCGGGGTCGGCCCCGACGAGCACACCGCCTACCCGCACGTCGCCGTCACCGCCGCCCGCATGATCGCCGACGGCTCGGCCGATCGGGCGCTGCTGATCTGCGGCACCGGGCTCGGGGTCGCGATCAGCGCCAACAAGGTCACCGGCGTCCGAGCCGTCACCGCCCATGACAGCTTCTCGGTCGAACGGGCGATCCTGAGCAACAACGCACAGGTGCTGTGCTTCGGCGAACGCGTGATCGGCATCGAACTGGCCCGCCGACTGGTCCGGGAATGGCTCGGCTACCGGTTCGACCCGTCCTCGGCGTCGGCCGCCAAGGTCGCAGCGATCTGCGAGTACGAACCGGCCTGACCAACCGGGGTGCGCGGCGCCCCAATATGCGGTTGAGTGCTGAGGCGTGATCCCGTTGACTTGGACCCGCGTCGACCCCGCCGCCGGCGAGGACTTCGTCGTCGCCCCCGACCAACGCCTGAGCTGGCCACGCACCCTGGGGATCGGCGCCCAGCACGTGGTGGCGATGTTCGGGGCGACATTCCTGGTGCCCGTCCTGACCGGGTTTCCGCCGGCCACCACCCTGCTGTTCTCCGGCATCGGCACGCTGCTGTTCCTGGTCATCACCGGCAACCGGCTGCCGAGCTACCTCGGGTCCAGCTTCTCGGTGATCGCCCCGGTGACCGCCGCGGTCGCCTCGCACGGTGCCGGCAGTGCGCTGGGCGGGCTGGTCGCCGTCGGAGTGTTGCTGATCCTGATCGGGCTGACTGTCCATGTGGTGGGTACGCACTGGATCGAGGTGACCCTGCCACCGGTGGTCACTGGCGCCATCGTCGCGCTCATCGGCTTCAACCTGGCGCCGGCAGCCAAGACGAACTTCGAGAAGGGCCCGCTGGTCGGCATCGTCACGCTGGTGTTGCTTGTCGGCGCGCTGGCATTCTTCCGCGGCATCATCGGCCGGCTGGCGATCTTCCTCGCCGTCACGGCGGGTTACGTTCTGGCGCTGGCACTCGGTGAGGTCGACACCTCCGGGATTGCCGCAGCCGGCTGGGTGGGGCTGCCGACCTTCCAGACGCCCACGGTCAATCTGGCTGTGCTGCCGATGTTTCTGCCCGCCGTGATCGCACTCGTCGCCGAGAACATCGGCCACGTGAAATCGGTCGGCCAGATGACCGGAGTCGACACCGATCCACTGACCGGCCGTGCCCTGGCCGCCGACGGCGTGGCGACCGTGCTGGCCGGGCTCGGCGGCGGATCGGCCACCACCACCTACGCCGAGAACATCGGGGTGATGGCCGCGACACGCGTGTACTCCACCGCCG
>JBQGEH010000848.1:0-2197 GCA_052039515.1 Nakamurella sp.
GAGTCACGGCGCGCCCGACTCCGCTGGTTTCGGCGTGAGAATGACCGGAATCCGGCTGGATCCACGCCGACAGTGGCGGGGCCGGGCTCAGCCCTGCTTCCCCAGCAACGACTTCAGCGGCGGACGCTTCCAGCCGGTGCCGCGCATGACGATGAGCACCGACAACCCGGCGGCGACGATCCACAGCGGGTAGCCCATGGCGATCCGGGCGAAGCCGAGCCAGCCGATCTGGTCGCGGTCGAGCAGGGAGCTCTGCACGACGTAGCGCAGCGCGAAGACGGCGACCCAGACGGCGGTGGCGTAGTCGTACGTGCGGACCAGCGCCCGGTCCTTGCGCCAGGCGGTGCCGCGGCCGTTGATGCCCTCCCAGATCAGCCCGACGGCCGGCATCCGGACGAGGATCGACAGCAGCAGCAGTGACCCGTAGACCAGGTAGGTCCAGATGCCGAGCTGGAAGTAGCCGCCGGCGGAGCCGGACTTGTGGGCGATGAACGCGGCGATGCCGACGCCGAGCAACCCACTGACGGCCTGGGTGACGGGCTTGCGCCGGATCAGCCGGAACGCGAAGATCGCCGCGCCCGCGACGAGGGCCGCGACGATGCCGGCGGTCAGCCCGCCGATGGCGTTGGCGATGACGAACACGACGACCGGCAGGCCGGAGTCGATCAT
Source organism: Nakamurella sp. (assembly GCA_052039515.1). Classification (GTDB taxonomy): domain Bacteria; phylum Actinomycetota; class Actinomycetes; order Mycobacteriales; family Nakamurellaceae; genus Nakamurella. Next base: position 670 of record JBQGEH010000848.1, read on the forward strand.
CCCGGCCGGGCCGCCCATCTGCTGCAGGATGGTCGGCTTGCCGGCCGCCGGTGTGCCGGGAGGGGGCGGGGCCGCGTCGTCAGCGGGGCCGGGCGGCACGGGGCCGGCCGGTCCGGAGGCGGGTGAGCTCATACCAGCGCGGGGCGCAGCTCGTAGTCGGGGTTGTAGATGGTCTTGACCCCGTCCCGGTTGGCGATGCGGCCCTTGGCCAGGATCGTGCGGCCCGGCTCCACCCCGGGGATGGACCGGCGGCCGAGCCAGACCAGCTGCACCGTGTCGGTGCCGTCGTAGAGCTCGGCGACCAGGGTGGCCAACGCGTCGGCGGGCTTGAGGTCCACCGATCGGAGCCGGCCCTGGACGGTCACCACCTGGCCCATCCGGCACTCCTGGGCGTGCTGGGCGCCGCACTTGTCCGCGGACTCGGTCAGCGCCTGCGCCTCGAGCTGGTCGTCGTCACGACCGAGCGAGCTCAGCCAGCGCCTGAGGCCACCAGCCATCGGTATCACCTGGATCCTGCGCACCACTGTCGGCGCGCGTCGGGGACGGAGGGGGACGATCCCCCGCGGCCCAGTTTAGGCGCGGCCCGGGCCACCCGTCGGGGTCCCGACGGACCCGGCCACGGTCGGGTCGGTCACGATCGCGGCCGGGTCGGTCACGGTCTCGGCAACCAGCCGGTGCAGCACGGCGGCGATCTCCGGCGGCCGGTAGTCCGGGCCCTTGAGGATCTTGCCGTCGGGTCGGCGGACCGGCCGGCCGTCGGCGCCGAGTTTGGTCATGTTGGAGGTGTGCACCGCGTCCAGGACGGCGTCCAGGTCGATGCCGTAGACGTGGGCGGTGCCGTAGGCGACGTAGACGATGTCGGCCAGCGCGTCGGCGACGCCGACGAGGTCCCCGGCCCGGGCGGCGGCCGCGAGCTCGGCGACCTCCTCCTCGATGAGCGCCTGGCGCAGAGCGATCTGGTCCGCCCCGATCTCGACCGTCGCGCTGGAGCGCAGCGGGAGTTCGTAGGCGGTGTGGAACTGGGCGACCTGGTCGGCCGCGCGGCTGCGCGGCGACGTGGTCACCGGGACGCCCCGGTCCGGCGGGTCGGCCGACGCCGACCCGTCACGGGTGCCGGAGCGTGCGGGGTGCCGTCAGGCACAGTCGACACACACCTCGTGGCCCTCGGAGCCGTGGTCGAGGCGGCTGCGGTGCTGCACCAGGAAGCACACCGTGCAGGTGAACTCGTCGGCCTGCTTCGGGACGACCTTGACGGTCAGTTCCTCGCCGGACAGGTCAGCGCCGGGCAGTTCGAACGACTCGGCGGTGTCGCCCTCGTCGATGTCGACGACGGCCGACTGGGACTCGTTGCGCCGGGCCTTGAGCTCCTCGAGGGAGTCCTCCCCCTGCTCTTCACTTTCGTTGCGTCGGGGTGCGTCGTAATCAGTAGCCATGTGTCCTCGTCTCGTGCCCTCTCCGTGCGGAGCGCGCGCCGGTCGCCGCGGACGCGTCCGATGATGCGGCCGGCGGAGTACCGGGTGGGCCCGGT
>JBQGEH010000849.1:0-8420 GCA_052039515.1 Nakamurella sp.
ACGCCAGCACCAGCGGCGCATGATCGGCTCGCAGCAGTCGCCACGCCGCATGGTGAGTGCGGAGCGCGGTCAGCTCGTCGAAGTCCATTCCCACCCCGCTCGGTCGATGCGGACATCGTAGGAACGGACACCGACATTGACCGACGGTTCGTCAGATCACCACCCGGCGGGGTCTGCGGCGTAGGTCCAGAAGTCCCGCATGACCGGCGGCGCGGTCGGCCCGTCCAGCTCGAGCTGGGTGAGCAGCACCGCGACGGTGCCGCGGGACGGGTCCACGTGCGCCGCCGTGCCGGTACCGCCGGGCCAGCCGTAGCGGCCGGGCCGGCACCAGGGGTCCGTGGCGGCCACGTCGATCGACCCGCCGTACCCCCAGCCCTGGCCCTCCAGGAACAGCGTGGCGTCGGCCCGCTGCGCCGGGGTGAGGTGGTTCGTCGTCATCCGCTCGACCGATCCGATTGACAGCACCCGCCGCAAGTCGCGGGACAGCCCGCCGGCCAGCAGCATCCGGCCGAAGGCGCACCAGTCGTCCACCGTGGACACCAGTCCGCCCGCCCCGGACGGGAAACGCGGTGCGCGGGACCATATCCCGGACGGGGGATCGACCAGCTCGATCCCGTCCTGGGTCCGGACGTAGTAGGAGGTGAAGCGGGGCAGCTTCCCGGCCGGCACGGTGAAGGCGGTGTCGGTCATCCCGAGCGGCCGGAACAGGCGCTCGTCGAGGACCTCCGGCAGCGGCCGGCCGGTCACCCGGGCCGCGAGGACGCCCTGCAGATCCGAACTGAGGTTGTAGAGCCATCGCTCGCCCGGCTGCGCGAGCAGCGGGATGCCCGCCAGCGTCCGCAGCCACGCGTCGGGGTCCAGTGGCACCGGGGTCTGCGGTGGGCCCTGCCGCAGCCGCTCGGCCAGCGGCTGCACCGCCGGGAGCGTGAAGTCGTCGGGGAAGCCCCAGCCGGTGCGGGACGACAGCACGTCCGCCACGGTGACCGGTCGCTCCGCCGGGACCACGTCGTCGACCGGGCTCGCCGGAGTACGCACCACCACGACGTTCTCGAGTTCGGGCAGCCAGCGCGCCACCGGGTCGTCCAGGGCGATCGAACCATCGTCGACCAGCGTCATCACCGCGGCCGCCATGACCGGCTTGGTCGCCGACGCGATCCGGAACAGGGTGTCCCGCCGCATCGGAGCCGACCCGGCCTCGTCCACCGCCCCGACGGCGGCCACCTCGACCTCGTGGACGCGCGCGACGAGCGCCACCGCGCCCGGCGCGCCGCCGGTCCCGACGTGCCGGTGCAGCAGGTCGGCGAGCGCGGTCATCGCAGCGGGCTGGTGAACACGATCCGGTTCCCGTCGGCGTCGGCCACCGGCAGGATGCGCACGGTGGTCGCGTCCTGCGGCCCGTCGTGGTCGATCCCCGCGGCGGACAGCCGGTCGGCCTCGGCGCCGACGTCGGCGACGCCGAGCACCATCGACGACCGGCCGGCGCGGGCGGGCTCGGCGTACACCTGCACCCCGAACCCGGGCGTGAGATGCCACTCCGACAACCCGTCCATCGGCCGGGCGTCCGGCCCGGCGCCGAACAGCCGGCCGTACCACTCCTCGGCGACGGTCAGCTCGGACACGGTCATCTGGGCCAGCAACGAGGTGATCGGCACGGCTCCTCCTCATCGGCAGTGATGGTGAAGTGCAAGCACTCCGACGGTAAGCCCGACCGGTAGTAGAGTGCAAGCACTTCGGTGGGACGGGAACGACATGGACGACGCACGCTCGGGCTGCCCGATCAACGCCGCCGTCGAGGCGTTCGGCGACCAGTGGAGCCTGCTCGTGCTGCGGGACGTCCTGTTCGGCGACCGGCGCAGCTTCCGCGTCCTGCAGTCCCGGTCGGAGGAGGGCATCGCGTCCAACATCCTCAGCGACCGGCTCAAGCGGCTGGTGGCCGGCGGGCTGCTCACCCGGGACGACCCGGGCCGCGGCCGGCGGGCCACCTACAGCCTCACCGAGGCGGCCATCCAGCTCGTTCCCGTCTTCGCCCAGCTCGGCGCCTGGGGTCTGCGGCACCGCCCGACGACGCCAGAGCTGCGGGTGCGAGCCGAGCTGCTGGCGGCGGGCGGGCCGCCGATGTGGGCCGAGCTGATGGACGAGCTCCGGGAGCACCACCTGGGGATCCCGCGGCCGGACACCGGGCGGGAGCCCGCCGGCGCCCGGCTGGCCCGGGCCTATGCCGAGGCTGTCACCGCGGGATCAGACCCCGCGGGTTGATGGTCAGGCCCGTCCCCGGCGGCCGGGCGCGTTGGTCCGTGCCGGTGCGGCCCCCTAGGGTGGGACCGGGTCCGCCCCACGTCGTCCGACGGTCGTGGCAGTGACCTGACCTGCAGAATCACCAGCGACAGGAGTGCAGCGGATGAGCCAGCCGAACCACGGGGAATGGTTCGCGGGCGAGGATCACGACCGCGCCGGTGATCAGCAGAACCACCAGCATCAGGAGTACCAGGAGTACCAGGAGCACGGGCACTCCGAGCACCACCATCACGGCGGATCGGGCGAGGGATCCCCGGACGCCCGACGCCACGAGGCCGACCACGAGCACCACCCGCACGAGCACCGGGAGCACGGGGAGCACGGGGGCGGCGGCGACCACCTCCGCGGCGACCACTCCGACGGCGACGCTCACGCCGAGCACGCCGAGCACGCCGAGCACGCCGATCACGCCGAGCACTCGCCCGAGCCGCCCCGGCCGGCGCCGGTCGCGTCCGACGAGGGCCTGTTCGTCGCCCAGCCCCGGCCGGGCCGCATCGGTGCGATCTCCGCCCGCGCCGCGGTCAAGGCCGCCGAGAAGGCGGCCCGCGCCGCCGAGCCCCAGCCCGGGCCGACCGGCCGGATGCCGCGGGAGTTCCCCGTGCCGGAGCCGCTCGCGTCGCACGGGCCGGCGCGGGTCATCGCCGTCTGCAACCAGAAGGGCGGCGTCGGCAAGACCACCTCGACCATCAACATGGGCGCCGCGCTCGCCGGCTACGGCCGCCGCGTCCTCGTCGTGGACCTCGACCCGCAGGGCGCGCTGTCCGCCGGCCTCGGCGTCGCCTCCCACCAGCTCGACCGGACCGTCTACAACCTGATGCTGGAGCGCAGCACCCAGATCGGCGACGTCCTCGTCCCGACCAAGGTGCCCGGCATGGACCTGCTGCCGGCCAACATCGACCTGTCCGCCGCCGAGGTGCAGCTGATCAACGAGGTCGGCCGCGAGCAGACCCTGGGCCGCGCGCTCCGCCCGGTGCTGCACGCCTACGATTACATCCTCGTCGACTGCCAGCCGTCGCTGGGACTGCTCACCGTCAACGCCCTGGCCTGCGCCTCGGCCGTGGTGATGCCGGTGGCCGCGGAGTACTTCGCGCTGCGCGGCGTCGCGCTGCTCATCGACACCATCTCCAAGGTCCAGGAACGCATCAACCCCGACCTCGCCATCGACGGCATCCTGGTCACCCTCTACGACGGACGGACCGTGCACTCGCGGGACGTCGTCGCCACCCTCGTCGAACAGTTCGGCGACACCGTGTACGACACGGTGATCTCGCGGACGGTGAAGTTCCCGGAGACGTCCGTCGCCGGGGAGCCGATCCTGAGCTACGCGCCGGAGTCACCCGCCTCGCAGGCCTACCTCCAGCTGGCCCGCGAGATGATCAGCAGGAAGCCGGCCTGATGACCGCGCTGCCGGCGGCCCCCGCGGAGCCGTCGGCACCCGAGCCCGCGACGACCGGCCCCACCCCGGGCGCCCGTGGCTTCCGCATCCAGCTGGACAACTTCGACGGCCCGTTCGACCTGCTGCTGCAACTGATCTCGTCGCACCGGATGAACGTCACCGAGGTCGCGCTGCACGTCGTCACCGACGAGTTCATCGCCCACCTGCGCTCGTTCGGCGACGACTGGGACCTCGGTCAGGCCACCGAGTTCCTCGTCGTGGCGGCCACCCTGCTCGACCTCAAGGCCGCCCGGCTGCTGCCCGACGCCGACGTCGAGGACGAGGCCGACCTCGCGATCCTGGAAGCCCGGGACCTGCTGTTCGCCCGGCTGATGGCGTTGCGCGCCTACCAGCAGGTCGGGGTGCTGCTCCGGGAGCTCGAAGCCGGCGCGCTGCGCCGCTACCCGCGCGCGGTGACGCTGGAGGGCCGCTACCTCGGACTCCTGCCCGAGGTCGAGATCGGTCTGACACCCGAGGGTTTCGCCGACCTGGCGGCACGGGTGTTCCGTCCGAAGCCGCCGCCGCCCACGGTGTCTCTGGCTCACATCCACGCCTCTCGTGTGTCGGTGGCCGAGCACACCGCCGCCATCCGTGCGCTGCTGGCCGAGCGGGGGGTGGCCACCTTCGCCGAGCTGATCACCGGCTGCACCGAGACGCTGGAGGTGGTGGCCCGCTTCCTCGGACTGCTCAACCTGTACCGGGAGGCGGCCGTGCTGTTCGACCAGGCCGAGCCGCTCGGGGAGCTGACCGTGCGCTGGTCGGGACCGGCCGAACCCGGGCAGGTCGCCATCGCCGACGAGGAGTACGAGTGACCGGACCCGACACCGACACGCGACCGGTGGCGCCGGAATCCACCGACCCCGACACCGGGGTCGCCCCGCCCACCACCGGCCCGGACACCGACGCCGACAGCGGTCCCGCGGCGCCGGCCGGTCACGTCGACGAGGCCGAGCTGACCGGTGCGCTGGAGGCGATCCTGCTCGTCGTCGACTCTCCGGTGACCGAGGACGCGCTGTCCGCCGCCGTCGGCTTCCCGCCGGAGCGGGTGCGTGACGAACTGCACAGCCTGGCCAACCGGCTCGCGGAAACCCGTTCGGGCATTCATCTCCGGCAGATCGGCGGCGGTTGGCGGTTCTACACGCGGGACCGTTTCGCGCCCGTGGTCGAGCGTTTCGTCCTCGATGGTCAACAGTCGCGGCTGTCCCGTGCTGCACTGGAGACTCTGGCCGTCATCGCCTACCGCCAGCCGGTCACCCGGGCCCGGGTGTCGGCCGTGCGGGGGGTGAACGTCGACGGGGTCATCCGGACCCTCACCGCCCGCGGGCTGATCGAGGAGGACGGGTCGGACTCCGACACCGGCGGCCTGCTGTACCGCACCACGGAGCTGTTCCTGGAACGGATGGGGCTCGGTTCGCTCGACGAGCTCCCGCCGCTCGGGCCGCTGCTCCCCGACGTCGACGCCCTCGACCCGTTCGAGGACTGAGCCGGACCGAACGAGGACTGGGAACACATGGAACACAAGGATCCGAACGCCGAGGGCGTCCGCCTGCAGAAGGTGCTGGCCGCCGCCGGCATCGCCTCCCGCCGCAAGGCCGAGGAGATGATCGCGCAGGGCCGGGTCAAGGTCGACGGCCTGCTGGTCAAGGAGCTGGGCCGCCGGGTCGATCCCGACAAGGCCGTCATCCACGTCGACGGCAACCGCATCGTGCTCGGCGAGCACCAGGTGTACCTGGCCGTCAACAAGATGCCCGGCGTGCTGTCGACGATGGACGACGAGCTCGGCCGGCCCAGCATCGGTGACATGGTCGCCGACCGGCACGAGCGGCTCTTCCACGTCGGCCGGCTCGACCAGGACTCCGAGGGCCTGATCCTGCTGACCAACGACGGCGACCTCGCGCACCGGCTCACCCACCCGTCGTTCGGGGTGGCCAAGACGTACATGGCCGAGGTTCCCGGACCGATCCCGCGGGAGCTCGGCCGCACCCTGCGCAAGGGCGTGGAGCTGGAGGACGGCCCGGCCAAGGTCGACGACTTCGAGGTCGTCGACCAGCACAACGGCCGTGCGGTGCTGCGGGTGGTGCTGCACGAGGGTCGCAAGCACATCGTCCGGCGGATGCTCGACGCCGCCGGGCACCCGGTGTCGCGGCTGGTCCGCACCCAGATCGGCGACGTCCAGCTCGGGCACCAGCGGCCCGGCACGGTGCGCAAGCTGAACCCGGTGGAGGTCGCGCAGCTGTACAAGGCGGTCGGTCTGTGAGCGGTTTCGTCATCGCGATCGACGGCCCCAGCGGCACCGGCAAGTCGACCGTGGCCCGCCGGGTCGCCGCGACCCTGGACGCGGGGTACCTCGACACCGGCGCGATGTACCGGATCGTCACGCTCGCCGTCCTGCAGGCCGGGGTGGATCCGTACGACGACGCCGCCGTCGCCGAGCTGCTGCAGCGGCTGGACTTCACCTCGCCGACCGATCCGCACGCGCAGCGGCACGAGCTGGCCGGGGCCGACGTCGGAAGTGCGATCCGCAGCGCCGAGGTGACCACCGCGGTGTCGCCGGTGTCGGCCAACCCGGCGGTGCGCAGCTGGCTGAAGGGCCGACAGCAGCGGCTGGCCGCCGCCGGCCGGATGGTCGTCGAGGGCCGTGACATCGGCACCGTCATCACCCCGGACGCGACGCTGAAGATCTACCTGACCGCCGACGAGGAGGTCCGCGCCGCCCGCCGGCACACCGACACCGCCGCCCGGCACGGCGCCGACCTCGCGACCGTGCGGGCGTCGCTGGCCCGCCGGGACGCGCACGACTCGACCCGCACGCACGCCCCGCTGATGGCCGCCGCCGACGCGGTCGTGCTGGACTCGACCGACCTGGAGATCGAGCAGACGGTCGAGGCGGTCCTGACGCTCGCCGCGGAGCGGGGCATCCGGTGAGCTTCGTGCGGTTGCCCGGCCGCACCGACCCGGTTCCCGCGGTGACCACAGCGGTCAAGGTCGACATCGGTCGCCGGATCGGCGTGATCACCCGGCTGTTGTCCTACCGGATGCAGGTCGTCGGCGCCGAGCGCATCCCGGCCACCGGCCCGGTGCTGTTCGTGGTCAACCACTCGTCCGGACTGGACGGCCCGGTGCTCTTCGGGACGCTGCCGCGCCGGGTGTCGTTCCTGGTCAAGGCGGAGATGTTCCACGGACCGGTCGGCTGGGTGCTGACCAACGTGGGCCAGTACGGGCTGCACCGCGACGTCCCCGACCGCAAGCCACTGCTGAACGCGCTGGCCCAGCTGCAGGCCGGCGGGGCGATCGGGATCTTCCCCGAGGGCACCCGCGGCGCCGGCGGGGTGGAGACCGTCTGCAACGGTGCCGGGTGGCTCGCGTGCCGGTCGTCGGCGCAGATCGTCCCGATCGCGATGCGCGGCACGCACCGGCCGGCGGGGACCGGTCGCCGCTACCGCCCGCGGGTCGACGTGCTGGTGGGGGAGCCGTTCACGGTGCCCGCCGGCGCCGGCCGTACCGCCGTGGCCGCCGCCACCGGCCGGATCCGCGATACCCTGAAGGAGCTGGTCGCCGCTTTGGACGAACGTCGCGCGGCGGTCTGCGTCCAGCAGTGATCGCACGACACATCCCGCGACCGGGGGTGTGTCCCGGTCGCGGCGGCCCTTCCCGGCCGTCGCGAGAACCGTGAGGGAAACAGCATGACCGAGGATTTCGCACGCCCCGACAGCGATGCAGGTGACCAGAGCTGGTCCGACGAGAGCGATTTCGCCGGCTGGGAGGACGCCGACGGCGGTCCCGACGGCGGGTTCGCCGCCGACGACCCGGATTTCGCCGTCGAGGACGTCCGCGTCCCCACGGTGGCCATCGTCGGCCGGCCCAACGTCGGCAAGTCCACCCTGGTGAACCGGCTCATCGCCCGCCGCGAGGCCGTCGTCCAGGACCAGCCCGGCGTCACCCGTGACCGGGTCAGCTACGACGCCCAGTGGCGCGGCCGCCGGTTCACCGTCGTGGACACCGGCGGCTGGGAGCAGAAGCCCGAGGGCATCCAGGTCGCCGTCGCCGCGCAGGCCGAGTACGCCATGAAGACCTGCGACGCGGTCCTGGTCGTGGTCGACGCCTCGGTCGGGGCGACCGACACCGACATGGCCGTCGCCCGCATCCTGCGCCGCTCGAAGCGCCCGGTGCTGCTGGTCGCCAACAAGGTCGACGACGAGCGGCTCGAGTCCGACACCGCCGAGCTCTGGGGTCTGGGCCTCGGCGAGCCGTGGCCGGTGTCGGCGCTGCACGGCCGAGGCTCCGGCGACCTGCTCGACGCCGTGCTCGACGCGCTGCCGGAGACCCCGGCCGAGACCTTCGGCACCGTCACCGGTCCGCGCCGGGTGGCGCTCGTCGGCAAGCCCAACGTCGGCAAGTCGTCGCTGTTGAACAAACTCACCGGCGAGAACCGTTCCGTGGTGGACAGCGTCGCCGGGACGACGGTGGACCCGGTGGACTCGCTGGTCGAGCTGGACGGCGAGATCTGGCGGTTCGTGGACACCGCGGGGCTGCGTCGCCGGGTGTCGCACGCGGCCGGCATGGAGTACTACGCGTCGCTGCGCACGCAGACCGCGATCGAGACCGCCGAGGTCGCCGTGGTGCTCGTCGACTCCTCCGAGCCGATGACCGAGCAGGACCAGCGGGTCATCTCGATGGTCGAGGAGGCCGG
>JBQGEH010000850.1:0-2527 GCA_052039515.1 Nakamurella sp.
CTGCCGCTGCGGCTGTTCGAGTTCGGTTCCGTGTACCGCTACGAGAAGTCCGGTGTCATCCACGGTCTCACCCGCGTCCGGGGGATGACCCAGGACGACGCGCACATCTACTGCACCCCGGACCAGCTGCAGGACGAGATCAAGTCGCTGCTGAAGTTCGTCATCGACCTGCTGCATGACTACGGCTTGGACGACTTCTACCTGGAGCTCTCGACCCGCAACGACGAGAAGTACGTCGGCACCGACGAGCAGTGGGACACCGCCACCAACGCGCTGCGCAAGGCAGCGGAGGACTCGGGACTCGAGCTCGTCCTCGACCCCGGCGGGGCCGCGTTCTATGCGCCCAAGATCTCGGTGCAGGCCAAGGACGCCATCGGGCGGACCTGGCAGATGAGCACCATCCAGGTCGATTTCCAGCTCCCCGAGCGGTTCCACCTGGAGTACACCGGTTCCGACGGGCAGCGGCAGCAGCCGTACATGATCCACCGCGCACTGTTCGGCTCCATCGAGCGCTTCTTCGGGGTGCTCACCGAGCACTACGCCGGCGCCTTCCCGGCCTGGCTGTCGCCTGTCCAGGTCGTCGGCATCCCGGTCGCCGAGGCGTTCGCCGACCACCTGCAGGACGTGGTGGACACCCTGCGCCGCCGCGGGATCCGCGCCGAGGTCGACCACTCCGACGACCGGATGCAGAAGAAGATCCGCACCCACACCGCGCTCAAGGTGCCGTTCCAGCTGCTCGCCGGGGCCAAGGACGTCGAAGCCGGCGCGGTGTCGTTCCGGTTCCGCGACGGCAGCCAGGTCAACCAGGTGCCGGTGACCGACGCGGTCGAGGCGATCGTCGCCTGGGTGGGCGAGCGGCGCAACGAGTCGCCGTCGGCGGTGGCGCCCGCCTTCGCGGCGCTGGGCTGATGGAACTGGAGCCCCAGGACGGGGTGGGGGAGCCGGACGGACTGCAGCGGCTGTGGACGCCGCACCGGATGGCCTACATCAACGGGGAGAACAAGCCCTCCGGCACCGGAGCCGGGGACGGTTGCCCGTTCTGCCGGATCCCGGCTCTGGACGACGCGGACGGGCTGATCCTGGCCCGCGGGACGACCGTGTTCGCGGTGCTGAACCTGTTCCCGTACAACCCCGGCCACCTGATGGTCGTGCCCTACCGGCACGTCGCCGACTACACCGAGCTGACGCTGGACGAGACCGCCGAGCTCGCCGCCTACACCCGGCACGCGATGACCGTCGTGCGGTCGGTCAGCGCCCCGCACGGCTTCAACATCGGGAGGAACCAGGGCGCGGTGGCCGGCGCCGGGATCGCCGCGCACCTGCACCAGCACCTGGTGCCGCGGTGGGGCGGCGACGCCAACTTCATGCCCGTCATCGGGCACACCAAGGTGCTGCCGCAGCTGCTCGGCCAGACCCGGCAGATGATCGCCGACGCGTGGGCGGCGGCGCCGGTCGGGGAGTGACCCCGGTCCACCCGCCGGTGCGTGTTTCCGGCCGGTAAAACCTCGCCGGAGCCCGGCCCGGGAGACCCCTGTCGCCGCAGGTCAGAGCGATGCCGTCGACGGGCCGGTAAACCGGCGTGACCGGCGGCCGCGACGGGCGTCCCGGACGTGGTACCCATGTCTGGACCGCCCCGGGACGCCGCCCGGTGCGGGCCCCGACGACGGTGCCGCCGTCGTCGGCCGCCGGGTCCGTCGACGTGCCCGGTGCGGTCCCGTTCCCACCCGCCGGGGTATCACCACGCCCCATCCGGTCCTCACCTCAGCGCCGAACACCTCGAGCGCCCGTCCACGAGGAGGTCACCCGTCATGTGCCGTCTGCTCGGTGTCGTCAGCCCCCGTCCGCTGCCGCTGACGGAGTCGGTCGGTGAACACCTGGCCCCGTTCGAGGCGCTGTCCAGCCTGCACTGCGACGGCTGGGGGATGGCGAGCTGGGACGGCACCGGCGCGCTGCAGATCGACAAGGCGCCGGAACCCGCCCGGACCAGTCGGCGCTTCGACGAGCTGGCCGAGAAGACGATGACCGACGCCGCCCTGCTGCACCTGCGCAAGGCCTCCCCGGGCATGGAGCTGTCGGTGGCCAACACCCACCCGTTCAGCGACGGGGTGTACGCGCTGGCCCACAACGGCTACTGCGGCACCGCCGAGGACCTCGACGCCGTCGTCGCCGAGGTCGGCGGGGTGCCGGCCGTCGGCACCACCGACAGCGAGCGGTACTTCTCCGTCGTCCGGGCGCTGCTGGCCGACCTCCCGCCGGCCGCCGCGCTGCTGGAGGCGGCGCGGCTCATCGGCCGCCGCGCGAACCTCGTGGCGCTGAACACCCTGCTGCTCACCCCGGACGCGCTGTACGCCATGTGCTACTACGACCCGGTGAAGTGCGCCGACGAACCGGGCGGCGTCGAGGGCTATCACCTGCACTACACCGTGAGCCGGCGCGAGGTCCTCGTCGCCTCGACCGGCTGGGACCGGGAGATCGAGCGCTGGTCGCCGCTGCCCAACGGCGAGGTGCTGGAGATCTCCCGGCACAC
>JBQGEH010000851.1:0-2231 GCA_052039515.1 Nakamurella sp.
GGGCATCGTCGGTGCGTCGTCGGACGGGAGCGCGAGAGCGGGATCGGCCGGTGCCGGCGGCTCCGTCGGCTCCGAGGCGTCGAACGGTGGTGGTGGCACCCGTTCGACACTACCCAGCGGGGACCCCCCGGTAGCTTTGCCGGATGGGTTTCACCAGGGCGCAACTCGAGGAGTACCGCGACACCACCGTCACCGACCTGGTCGGTCCATCGGTGAAGCTGCTGTTCGTCGGCATCAACCCCGGGCTCTGGACGGCGGCGGTGCAGACCCACTTCGCCCGGCCCGGCAACCGCTTCTACCCCGCCCTCGTCGCCGCCGGGATCCTGGAACGCCCGGTGACCTACGTCGACGGCATGACCGACGAGGACCGTGCCTACCTGCTGCACCGGGGCATCGGCATCACCAACCTGGTGCACCGGGCCACCGCCCGCGCCGACGAGCTCACCGACGACGAACTCCGCGCCGGACGGACCCGGCTGGAACAGCTGGTCACCGCGGTGCGCCCGACCGTGGTCGCGATGGCCGGGATCACCGCCTACCGGGCGGCGTTCGGGCGGCGCAAGGCGACCCAGGGCCGACAGCCCGAGACGCTGGCCGGCTCGATCCTCTGGGTGGTGCCGAACCCGAGCGGCCTCAACGCGCACGACACCGCCGCGTCGTTGGCGGCCGCCTACCGGGAGCCCGCGGTGGCCGCCGGCATCGTCCCGGACTGATCGTCAGCCCGGCGGCTCGCGGAAGCTGAGGTGCAGGCCGGTCAACCGCCATCCGTCGTCCCGCACGAACACGAGGGTCGCCCGGTAACGCCCGTCGTACGGTTCCCCCTGGGCGACGCCGGCCTGCGCGAGCGTGCCGACGACCAGCGCGGTCTCCCCCAGGATGCGGGCCGGGATGTCGGCGGTGTAGGTCAGCGCGGTGGCGACCGCGTGGTACCGGGTGCCCGGAGTCAGCCGCGAGAGCCATTCGGCCCGGTCGAGGAGGTAGCCGACCGGCCCGGCGAAGACGAAGTCCGAATGCAGCACGGCGTCGAGCTCCGCGGCGTCACCGTGGAGCTCGGCCGCCGCCCACCGGCCGACCGCCCGTTGCAGCTCGGGCGACACCGTCAGCTCCGGCGGTTGACGACGGCGAAAGCGATCGCACCGACACCGATCTCGGCGAACAGCAGCAGAGCCAGCACCATAGGCATCGGCGCACCGAAGCCGACCGTGATCGCCGCGACGGCGGTCAACGGGAAGGACGCCACTCCGAGGACGGCGAGCGCGCGGGTGAGGACGGCGTCGTCGCGCTCGTCGCCGGTCCGCGTCCACGCCCGCTCGAAGGTGCTGGCCGAATCCGGTCGCCGGCTGACCCGCCAGACGGTGAATCCGGCCGCCACCAGTCCGACGGCAGCCCCGGCGAGCAGACCGGTGCCCATGTTGCCGGGGCCGTACCGGCGCAGCAGCAACCCGGTGGCGATCACGACGGCGAGCAACGCGACGACCAGGACGGCGGCGCGGGCCTTCTGCGGCGCGGTGAGGGTGTCAGTCGACACGGAAGATCTCCTCCACGGTGCGGTCGAAGTGACGCGCGATGGCGATGGCGAGCGGTAGCGACGGGTCGTAGCGCCCGGTCTCGAGCGAGTTGACCGTCTGCCGGGACACCTGCAGCGTCTCGGCGAGCTCCCGTTGGGACATCCCGGCGGCGAGCCGGAGCTCCCGGACGTCGTTGTTCATCCAGCCCTCGACGTGTCAAGCGTGCTTGTCACACCAGGATGATCGTCGACGGCGGCAGTGTCAAGTGTCCTTGACACGACCGAACGCTCAGTCCATGCCCTTGAAGTGCCGCCCACTGACCCGGGCGAGCTCGCGTTCGGCGTCCCGCTTGGCCAGGCTCTGCCGCTTGTCGTAGGTCTTCTTGCCCTTCGCGAGCCCCAGCTCGACCTTGGCCTTGCCGTTGGAGAAATAGAGGCTCAGCGGCACCAACGCCCAGCCGTCCTCGCGCATGATGCCGGCGAGCTTGGCGATCTCCTCGCGGTGCAGCAGCAGCTTGCGTGCGCGACGGGGTTCGTGGTTGGTCCAGGTGCCCTGCAGGTACTCGTTGATGTGCACACCGCGCAGCCAGACCTCGTCGTCGGACACCGTCGCGTAGCCGTCGACCAGGGACGCGCGACCGTCCCGCAGCGACTTCACCTCGGTCCCCTTGAGCAGCAGTCCTGCTTCGTAGGTGTCGACGATGGTGTAGTCGTGGCGGGCTTT
>JBQGEH010000852.1:0-2076 GCA_052039515.1 Nakamurella sp.
TGCTCGCCCACCTGGCGTCCACGGTCAGCCCGGGCATCGACGTGATCTTCCTCGACACCGGCTACCACTTCACCGAGACGCTGGGCACCGCCGACGCGGTGGAGGCGGTCTACGACGTGACGCTGCGCCGGGTGCTGCCCGAGCTCAGCGTCGCCGAGCAGGACGCCGCCTACGGCCCGAAGCTGCACGACCGCGACCCCGACGCCTGCTGCGCGATGCGCAAGGTCGCTCCGCTGAACAAGGCCCTGCAGGGCTACGAGGCGTGGGCCACCGGCGTCCGCCGTTCGGAGTCCCCGTCCCGCGCGCACACGCCGGTCATCGCCTTCGACCCGAAGAAGGGCAAGGTCAAGTTCGCACCGCTGGCGTTCTGGACCGACGCCGAGGTCGAGGAGTACGCGCTGGCCAACGGGGTACTGATGAACCCGCTGCTGCAGCTGGGCTACCCGTCGATCGGCTGCGAGCCGTGCACCGCCGCCGTCGCCCCCGGGCAGGACGCCCGCGCCGGACGCTGGTCCGGCTCCACCAAGACCGAATGCGGGTTGCACCTGTGAGCACGACGATCACCCGGACCACCGGTGCCACCGTCTGGCTGACCGGCCTGCCCAGCGCCGGCAAGACGACGCTGGCGTTCGCGCTGGCCGACGCCCTGCGCGCCCGCGGCCGCGACGTCGAGATCCTCGACGGCGACGAGATCCGCACCTACCTGTCGGCCGGCCTGGGCTTCTCCCGGGAGGACCGCGACACCCACGTCCGGCGCATCGGCTACGTCGCCGAACTGCTCGCCCGGCACGGCACGCTCGTGCTCGTCCCGGTCATCGCGCCCTACGCCGACACCCGCGACGAGGTCCGCGCCCGGCACGCCGCCCAGGGCACCGCGCACCTGCAGGTGCACCTGTCCACACCGGTCGAGGTGTGCGCCGACCGCGATGTCAAGGGCCTGTACGCCAAGGCCGCCCGCGGCGAGCTCAGCCACATGACCGGCATCGACGACCCCTACGAAGTGCCGGCCGACCCGGACCTGCGCCTCGACACCTCGACCCACGACCTGCAGGCCAGCGTCACCGCGCTGGAGGAGCTGCTCGCCGGGAGGAACCTGCTGTGACGTCCACCCTGACCCCGCCGCGCTCGGCGCTGGACTCCGAGCTCGACGCGCTCGAATCGGAGTCCATCCACATCCTCCGGGAGGTGGCCGGCGAGTTCGACCGCCCGGTCATCCTGTTCTCCGGCGGCAAGGACTCGATCCTCGTCCTGCACCTGGCCCGCAAGGCGTTCTTCCCGGCGGCGCTGCCGTTCGCGCTGCTGCACGTGGACACCGGCCACAACTTCGACGAGGTCATCGAGTACCGCGACCGGGTCGCCGCCGAGGGCCACCTGCGGCTGCACGTCGCGCACGTGCAGGACTGGCTGGACGACGGCCGGCTCACCGAACGTCCGGACGGCACCCGCAACCCGTTGCAGACCGTGCCGCTGCTGGACTCCATCAACGAGCTCGGCTTCGACGCCGTCATCGGCGGCGCCCGCCGCGACGAGGAGCGCTCCCGGGCCAAGGAGCGGATCTGCTCGCTGCGCGACGCCTTCGGCGGCTGGGACCCGCGGCGGCAGCGGCCGGAGCTGTGGGACCTCTACAACGGCCGGCACGCACCGGGGGAGCACGTCCGGGTGTTCCCGCTGAGCAACTGGACCGAGCTGGACGTCTGGCGCTACATCCAGCGGGAGAACATCGAGCTGCCGGAGATCTACTTCGCCCACGAGCGCGAGGTGTTCGCCCGCAGCGGCATGTGGCTGACCGCCGGCGCCTGGGGCGGCCCGAAGGCGACCGAGACCGTCGTCCGGCGGCAGGTCCGCTACCGCACCGTCGGCGACATGAGCTGCACCGGTGCGGTCGACAGCGACGCCACCGACATCGCCGCCGTGATCACCGAGATCATGGTCACCCGCATCACCGAACGGGGCGCCACCCGGGCTGACGACCAGCTCAGCGAGGCCGCCATGGAAGACCGCAAGCGCGAGGGCTACTTCTAGATATGACTGTCACGACCCCATCCACCGTCACGCACGGCCTGCTGCGGTTCGCCA
>JBQGEH010000853.1:0-2410 GCA_052039515.1 Nakamurella sp.
GCGCGAGCAACTGCTCCAACCCCGCGGCCGCCCGGGCGCGGGTCAGGTCCGGGTCGCCGTAGAAGCTCCCGGCCACCTCGGGTGCCTGCTCCGGGGTGGGGCGGGTGTCGGCACCGAAGATGTCGGCCGCGAACGCGACGTACCCCAGCCGGGCCAGCATCTGCGCCCGCATGATCGCCGTATCGGCCACCCCGAACCAGTCGTGCATGATCAGCACGCCGATGCCGTTCTCCCCGGCCGACGGCCGGGCCAGGTAGCCGCGCAGCGGCGACCCGTCCTGCTGGTAGTCGACGTCGGCGGTCTCGACGGTGAAGTCCGTCGGCTCGGGCACGGTGGCCAGCAGTTCGGCGTGGGCTCCGGAAAGTTCGGTCATGGGTCATCAATGCCCCGTTCGCCGGTCGGTCACCGGCGGGGACCAACGCTGGAGGGCGAGGATCCGCCGGGCCACCGCCCGCTCCGGGGCCAGGCGCAGCAGTCCGTCGCGCGCCCGGGACGAGACCGGCCCGCCGGCCTGCAGGACGCGACCGAGCAGGGCGGCCTGCCGGGCGATCCGCTGCGTCCGGGGGCGCCGCAGCCGGTCGTAGGTGTCGAGAGCGGCGTCGATCCCGGGCCCGTCCCCGCCGTCCACCCCGGTCAGCAGGGCGGTCAGCGTGGCCGCGTCCTCCAGCGCCTGGTTGCCGCCCTGTCCGAGGTTGGGCGTCATCGCGTGCGCGGCGTCTCCGAGCAGGACGCACCGACCGCGCCGGAACGACGGCAACCGGCCGGCCAGCTCCTTGATCGGCAGGACCTGACGGTCGGCCGGCGGGGTGGCCGCCAGCAGCGCCGGAATCGGATCGTGCCAGCCGACGAAGCGGGCCAGATCGTCCGGGAAGGGGCCGCGCACGGCCGGCCCGGAGACCGCCGCGAACCAGTAGACGCGACCGCGTCGGGACCCGCCGTCGATCGGGGCGATCCCGAAACGCAGCCCGCGGCTGACGGTCTCGCCGACCACTCCCCCGACGTCCACCGGCTCGGCGGTCACTCCCCGCCAGGCCCGATACCGGCTGTAGCGCACCCCAGGGTCGTTCGGCCAGGCGGCCCGCACCCGGCTGCGGATCCCGTCCGCGGCCACGACGATGTCGAACTCCCGCGGCTCGGACCCGGTGACGGTCAGCAGCCGGCCGTCCGTACTCACGTCGCTGACCGCAGCCTCGTGGACGACCGCTCCCGGCGGGAGGCCGGCCAGCAACAGGTCCCGCAGGTCGGCCCGGTGGACGACCACGACACCGGCGGCGACCGCTGCCGGCAGCGGGGACAGCAGACGACCGTCGGGTCGACGCTGACCGGACGCGCCGGCTGCGATGGCACCCCCCGACTCACCGCTGCTGACGATCCCCCGTTCCCGTCGGGCCGGCCCCAGCCCGAGAACGTCCAGAGCGGCCAGGCCGTTGCCGAACAGCGACAACCCGGACCCTGCGCCGGCGGGACCGTCCGCCGACACCCGTTCCAGCACGGTCACATCGGCACCCGACGCCTGCAGTCCGACCGCGGTCGCCAGGCCACCGATGCCGGCGCCGACCACCGCGACCCGCAGCACGCGGCTCACGCGCCAGCCGTCAATGGGGTCGCTCGCTCGACGACCCGGCCGGCCACCGTCGCGGCGATGCTCTCGACGTACGGCGTCGGGGTGATCCCGAAGGCCACGGTGGTGGGCTCGCCGTCGACGACGAACGGCTGCTCGAACTGGTACAGCAGGCTCGCCGCCTCCCGGGCCAACGGGCTCACCAGTCCGAGCGCCCGCACCAGACCCCGGGGCACCGCGGCGACGTCCCGACGTCGGCGCTGCCGAGCACCGTCCAGGCCGGACCGGTCGGATCGGGCCGCGACGGCCAGCTCGACGAATCGGCGTCCGGTGAGCGGAGCCGGGTGGGGAACGTGCCAGATTCCCGACTGCCGGACGTCCCGCCGGCCGACGATCGCGACGGTGCGGGCGAAGTCAGCGACGAACGTCGGGGTGATCGGCAGGTCGGGGTTGCCCAGCCACCGCGGTCGACGCCCCTTGGCCACGGCCCCGAAGACCGGCCCGGAGAACACCGAGTGCACGCCGGGTCCGAAGAGCTCACCGGCGCGGACGATCGACAATCGGATCCGGCCCGACGCCGCCGCCCCCTGCAAGCGTTCGGCCAGCCAGGCGCGCAGCATGCCGAGGTCGCTGACCGGCCGGTTGGGCAGATCGGCGGTCATGGGTCCGGCGACCCGCCCGTACATCCAGGTGTCGTCGGCGTAGACCACCCGGGCACCTGCCGATTCCGCGGCGGCGATCACCGCGTCGGTCAACGCCGGGAAGTCCGACCGCCACCGACGCAGCGGCGGCATCGCGCAGTGATGGATCACCGTCGCCCCGGCGCAGGCGGCACTCAACGCCTGGGCG
>JBQGEH010000854.1:0-3700 GCA_052039515.1 Nakamurella sp.
GCGGCCAGCGCCAGCTTGGACCGCCGGTAGGCGGTCGTCCCGTTCCAATCCCGCTCGCTCTGCAGGTCGTCGCGGTCGATCGGTTCCTGCCCGAGCGAGCCGACGTTGACCACCCGGGCCGGCGCGGACCGCTGCAACAGCGGTGTCAGCTGCCGCGTCAGCAGTACCGGGGCCAGGTAGTTGATCTGCAGCCGGAGCTCGTTGCCGTCCGCGGACACCTCGCGGGTGTCCTCGGGCGCCCCGAATCCGACACCGGCGTTGTTGACCAGGACGTCGAGGCGGTCGGTCCCGTCGTTGACGGCGGCGGCCAGCGCCCGCACCTCGTCCAGGCAGGCGAAGTCGGCGCGGAACGTCCGGACGTCACCCGGGACGGAGTCGGCGAGCTCCGCCAGCCGGTGGGCGTCGCGGCCGTGGGCGAGCACCGTCCAGTCCATCCCGGCGAGGAGGGTGGCGAGGTACCGGCCGAGTCCGGCGGTGGCTCCGGTGATCAACACGGTCGGCCGCATGGCCTCAATCTAACGGCACGCCAACGTCTTCCGGCCCGCCGCGGTCCGCGGACGGAGCCGGTCTGTCCGTCACCGACGGTTGGGCGCACCGGGGTAGACGGAACCCAGGCGAGTGTGTCACCGGGCCCCCGTCTCCGCACTGACCGTTGCTCAGTACGGGACGACCGACCGTGAGGTCACCCGGTGCTTCCCGCAGGACGCCGATCCTGCGGCAGCTGCCGTACCGGACCCCGCGACGTCGTCGCGGCCGGTCGCGGCGGCCCTGTTAGGGATTGGCGGTGCCCATGGGGAAGAATGGACGGGTGCCTGCGTGAGCAGGCCGTTCACGCACAGTGCTTGTTGGAGGGATTCGCATGGCGGCCATGAAGCCCCGCACGGGAGATGGACCTCTCGAGGTGACGAAGGAGGGGCGCGGCATCGTCATGCGTGTGCCTCTGGAAGGCGGTGGCCGCCTCGTCGTCGAGATCTCCGCCGACGAGGCCTCGGCGCTGGGTGACGCCCTGAAGGCCGTCGTCAGCTGACCCGCCGGCCCGGCGTCGCCGGGCCACCCACGCTCTCCGACAGGCCCGGTGCGCTCCGCACCGGGCCTGTCACGCGTCGACGGTCGGCGGATCAGAGCAGCGTGCGGTACAGCTGCACCGTCTGCTCGGCGATGGTGAGCCAGCTGAACTCGTTGACCGCGCGGTCCCGGCCGGCCTGCGCCATCGTCCGTGCCCGCTCCGGGTCAGCGGCCAGTTCGTTGACGCGGGCGGCGATGTCGGCCTCGAACTGCGCCGGCTGCTCCGCGTCGTAGTGCACCAGGATGCCGGTCACCCCGTCCTGCACGACCTCCGGGATGCCGCCCACGTCGCTGGCCACCACGGCCGCGTTGCAGGCCATCGCCTCCAAGTTGACGATGCCCAGCGGCTCGTAGATCGACGGACAGGCGAAGATGTCCGCCGCCGACAGCACCTCCTTGACCTGCGGCAGCGTCAGCATCCCGTTCAGCCAGACCACCCCGTCGCGGGCGGCCTGCAGCTCCTCGATGGCCGCTTTGGTCTCCGCGGCGATGTCGGGGGTGTCGGGTGCGCCGGCACACAGCACCAGCTGCACCTCGGGGGCGAAGCGGTGGGCGGCGGCGATGAGGTGCTTGACCCCCTTCTGCCGGGTGATCCGGCCGACGAAGGCGACGATCGGGCGGTCAAGATCGACCCCGTGCGACAGCAGGAAGTCGCGCTCCTCGACGGGGCGGTAGATCTGGGTGTCGATCCCGTTGAGGATGACGTGCACCCGGTCGGGGTCCAGCGCCGGATAGGCCTCCAGGATGTCCCGGCGCATCTTGGCCGACACCGCGATGATGGCGTCCGCGCCCTCGTAGGCCGTCTTCTCCGCCCACGACGAGACCCGGTAGCCGCCCGCCAACTGCTCGGCCTTCCATGGCCGGTGCGGCTCCAGTGAGTGCGCGGTCACCACGTGCGGCACGCCGTGCAGCAGCTTGCCGATGTGCCCGGCCATGTTGGCGTACCAGGTGTGGGAGTGCAGCAGCGCGACGTGACCGGTGGCGGCGGCCATCGAGAGGTCGACCGACAGGGTCTGCAGGGCGGCGTTGGCGTCGGCCAGCACCGGGTCGGCGTGGTGCCCCTGCGCCCCCGGACGGTCCTCGCCCCAGGCGTGCACGTCGACGTCGATGAGCGTGCGGAGTTCGCGGACGAGGTAGTCCACGTGCACCCCGGCACCGCCGTAGACGTCGGGCGGGAATTCACGGGTCAGGATCGCGATGTGCATGACCGCAGAATCTAGATCACGCCCGGCGGCACCGCTGGTCGGCCCGTCCGGCGCGGCGTCACCCCCGCGATGCCGAATGATCAAGCTGCCGCTAGGGTCTGGGCCATGGCGAAGAAGCCCCGTGTACTCGGAATTGTCCTTGCTGGTGGCGAGGGGAAGCGGCTCTGGCCGCTGACCGCCGACCGGGCGAAACCGGCGGTGCCGTTCGGCGGGAACTTCCGCCTCGTGGACTTCGTGCTCTCCAATCTCGTCAACGCCGGCTACCTCCGGATCTGCGTGCTGACGCAGTACAAATCGCACTCGCTGGACCGGCACGTGACCATGTCGTGGCGGATGAGCCAGCTGCTCGGCAACTACATCACCCCGGTGCCGGCCCAGCAGCGGCTCGGCCCCCGCTGGTACACCGGCAGCGCCGACGCGATCTACCAGTCGCTGAACCTCGTCTACGACGACGACCCCGAGTACATCGTCGTCTTCGGTGCGGATCACGTGTACCGCATGGAGATCTCGCAGATGGTGCAGCAGCACATCGAGTCGGGGGCCGGTTGCACGGTCGCCGCCCTGCGGGTGCCGCGGATGGAGGCCACCGCGTTCGGCGTCATCGACACCGAGGCCGACGGGCAGAAGATCGCGAGCTTCCTCGAGAAGCCCGCCGATCCGCCGTCGGTGCCCGACGACCCGGACATCGCCTACGCGTCGATGGGCAACTACGTCTTCACCACCAAGGCCCTCATCGAGGCGCTGAAGGCCGACGCGGCCGACGAGTCGAGCATCCACGACATGGGGACGAACATCATCCCCAGCTTCGTGGACAAGGGCGACGCCTACGTCTACGACTTCTCCAAGAACGAGGTGCCCGGCAGCACCGACCGTGACCGCGGCTACTGGCGTGACGTCGGCACGCTCGACGCGTACCACGAGGCGCACATGGATCTGGTCTCGGTGCACCCGATCTTCAACCTGTACAACTCGGACTGGCCGATCCTGACCCAGCCGCCGTCGCTGCCGCCGGCCAAGTTCGTCGAGAACGGCGCCGCCCGCGAGTCGATGGTCGGTCCCGGCACGATCATCTCGGGCGCCGACGTGTTCCGCTCGGTGCTGAGCGAGAACGTGCGGGTGCAGGGCGGTTCCCGCGTCGAGGGGTCGGTGATCATGCCGGGCGTGCGGATCGGCCGCGAGGCGCGCGTCATCAACGCGATCCTGGACAAGAACGTCGTCGTCCCGGACGGCGCCACCGTCGGTGTGGACCGGGAGTACGACCGCGCGAACTACACGGTCACCGAGGGCGGGATCACGGTCGTCGGGAAGAACATCACCATCGGTCAGCTCTGACCCGGACCTGATGACGGGGTGTGGGGGCGCCGGGCGCCCCCCCCCGCGGGGGGGGCCGGCGCGCGCGCGGGGTCCCCCGGGGGCCCCCCCCGGGGGCG
>JBQGEH010000855.1:0-6081 GCA_052039515.1 Nakamurella sp.
CACCAGGAGCTCATCGCGCTCCGCCGGCGGCACCCGTGGCTGCACTCCGCCCGCACCGCCGAACTCGCGCTCACCAACACCGGCTTCGCCTACGAGACGCGGTCCGGCGACGACCGGCTGGTGGTCGCGCTCAACCTGGCCGACGAGCCGTTCGCGGTGGCCGGCGCGGGGGTCACGCAGGTGCTGGCCGGGCACGCCGAGGTCCGCGGGGACGAGGTGCGGGTGCCCGGGCACGGGTGGGCCGTGCTCGGCTGACCGGCGGCGGGTCGGTCCGGTTCGCGCGGGTTCGCGCCGGTTCGCGCGGGAGCACCATCCGCCGGGTGCCGCCGCACCTCGCAGGTGCCGCCCCCACCCCACAGGTGCCGCCCCACCCGCAGAAGCCCAACGAGTGTGACGAAGCCGGATCTGCAGGGGCGGCTTCCTCGCATTCGTTGGGCTTCTGCAGATGACCGGCCTCTGCAGACGGACCGGCGGCCAGGCCGCCAGCGGTTGGGTGGGCTTCGGCGGACGGTCGGGCGACCGGGCATCGCCCGCGCCGATCGCTGGTAGCCTGGGAGAGTTGTGCCCGGCCGGGGGCGACCGTGTCGCCGGCCTGCAACACCCTCCTGTCGCGGACCGACCGCGACCGATGAGCCCATAGGAGGTGTACGTGAGCGTATCCACGACGCCGCGTCACTACGAGCTTCTGCTCATTCTCGACCCCAGTCTCGACGAGCGCACCGTCGCTCCCTCGATCGACACCTTCCTCAACGTCGTCCGGCAGGGCGGCGGTTCGGTGGAGAGTGTCGAGGTGTGGGGCCGTCGCCGGCTGGCCTTCGAGATCAAGAAGAACGCCGAAGGCATCTACGCGGTGATCAACGTGACCGCGCCGTCCGCGGCCGTCACCGAGCTGGACCGTCAGCTGAACCTGAACGAGTCCGTGCTCCGCACCAAGATCATCCGTCCGGCCGCCTCGAAGAAGTAGGTCCGGACATGGCTGGCGACACGATCATCACGGTGGTGGGCAACCTCACCGCCGATCCCGAGCTGCGGTTCACCGCGTCCGGGGCGGCGGTCGCGAACTTCACCGTCGCGTCGACCCCTCGCACCTTCGACCGCGCGAGCGGTGAGTGGAAGGACGGCGAGGCGCTGTTCCTGCGCTGCAACATCTGGCGGCAGGCGGCGGAGAACGTGGCGGAGTCGCTGACCCGCGGCAGTCGCGTCGTCGTCACGGGCCGGCTCAAGCAGCGGTCCTTCGACACCAAGGAAGGCGAGAAGCGCACCGTCATCGAGCTGGAGGTCGACGAGATCGGCCCCTCGCTGCGCTACGCCACGGCCAAGGTCAACCGGGTCAACCGCCCGGGTGGCGGCGGCCAGGGCGGCGGCGGTGGCGGGTACGGCGGCAGTGGCTCCGGCCCGGCCGACGACCCGTGGGCCTCGGCCCCGCCGGCCGGCGGTGGCGGCGGCTACTCCGACGAACCGCCCTTCTAGGCCTGCCCGCCTTCCCTTCCCCGTTCTTCTCTGATCTCTCGATTCACTGGAGTCACACATGCCCAAGCCTCCCCCCCGCAAGGTGAGCACGAAGCCCTGCGGCTTCTGCTCCAAGAAGTCGACCCCGATCGACTACAAGGACGTCAACCTGCTGCGTCGCTTCATCTCCGACCGCGGCAAGATCCGCGCCCGTCGGGTGACCGGCAACTGCACCATCCACCAGCGGGACATCGCCATCGCGGTCAAGAACGCCCGCGAAGTGGCGCTGCTGCCCTACACCTCGACCGCGCGCTGAGAAGGGACGACTGATGAAGCTCATCCTCACCGCCGACGTGCCGAAGCTGGGTGCGCCCGGCGACATCGTCGAGGTCCGCGACGGCTACGGCCGCAACTTCCTGCTGCCCCAGGGCAAGGCCATCGTGGCCACCAAGGGCGCCGAGAAGCAGATCGCCACCATGAAGCGCACGCAGCTCGCGCGCGAGATCCGCAACGCCGATCACGCCAACGAGGTCAAGCAGGCGCTGGAGGCGCTGTCGGTCACCCTGACCGCCCGCGCCACCGCCGACGGCAAGAAGCTGTTCGGCTCGATCACCAACGCCGATGTGGCGTCGGCGATCAAGTCGGCCGGCGGCCCGTCGCTGGACAAGCACTCGGTCGACGTCGGGGGTCACATCAAGACCGCCGGCTCGCACCCGGTGTCGGTGACGCTGCACCCGGGCGTCGTCGCGAAGTTCCAGGTCACGGTCGTCACCTCGGCCTGACCCGCACCACCACACACCTCCGGCCCCGTCCCGCCTCGTGCGGGCCGGGGCCGGTGGCGTTCCGGGGGGTGGCCGCCGAGCAGACTGTCCGAGATGGACGGGACAACGGGGGCGGCACCGACGCCCGGGGCGACGAGCCGGGTGACCGTCGCCGGTGCCGGCCGGATGGGACTGCCGATCGCGCGCCGACTGCATGCCGCCGGCCACCGGGTCTCCGTCGCCGACCCGGATCCCCGCCGGCGCGCACCGGCAGCGGAGGCCGGCCTCGAGGTGGCGCCCTCGACGGTCGCGGCCGCGGCGGAGACCGACCTGCTGCTCACCGTGCTCCCCGGGTCCGCCGAGCTCGAAGCGGTCATGGCGGACGGGGCGGTCCTGGACGCGCTGGCCGGAAGCGGCGGGACCTGGATCGATCTGACCAGTACCGCGCCCGCGGTGGCTCGCGCGCTCGCCGCCCGGGCAGCCGCACGGGGCGTGCCGACGCTCGAGGCGCCGATGGGCGGCGGACCGGCTGCGGCCGCGGACGGCACCCTGACCCTCTACGTCGGGGGAGACGAGCAGGTACTGCGGCGGTGGCGGCCGGTGCTGGACCGGGTCGCCTCGACCGTCCACCACCTCGGCGGCGCCGGCAGCGGGTGCCTGGTCAAGCTGCTCGTCAACCTGTTGTGGTTCGGGCAGGCCGCGTTGACGACCGAAGCGGCGCTGGTGGCCGCCGCGGCCGGCGTGGAGGCCGGTCGGCTGCTCGAGGTACTGAGCGACGGACCGGCCGCCTCCCGCTTCCTGACCGAGGACTTCAGCCGCGGGGTGCGGGGCGACCTGCTCACCACCTTCGGCGCCGACCGCATCGTCGAGGAGCTGGACGCGGTGGCGACCGAAGCGTCGGACCGGGCGGTGCCGTCGCGGATGATCGACGCCGTCACCGCCGCCCACCGGGCGGCGCTGGCCGGCCTCGGGCCGGTCGACGCGGAGCTCGCGGTCCTCGCCCACCTGCAGGCGGTGACCGGGATCCGGTTGTCCTGACCCGCGGTCAGGACACGGCGTCGCGAGCCCGGCCGAGGACGCCGCTGACCACCCGGGAGGCGCGCTGCTGCTCGCCCTGCTGCGCGCCCAGCACGATCAGCACCCCGGTGACCGCCGGGGTGACCCACTGGGCGAGACGCAGGTGCTGGTGGGCGGTGTCGGCGGCGGCCGGGGTGTCCCAGCCCGAGTTGAGTTCCCCGTCCGCGGCGAACGCCCCGGCCTCGGCCTGCTTGCGGGTCTGCCAGGCGGTGTAGAGCGTGGTGGCCGCCGCGACCCCGGTGAGCACCGTCTTCACGGTCGTGTTGGCCCGAGCACCCCGCTGGACGGCGACCCGCCGCCGGTTCGCCCGGAGCAGGCCGACGCCGCCCGCGGCGTGCAGGGCCAGGGCGGCGGCATTCACCGGCAGCCACCGGTTCCAACCCGCCGCCCCCACCGCGATCCGCCGGGCCGGCTCGCTGATCGTGTCGGCGGCCCCGTTGAGTCCGACGGCGCCCATGAGGGAGCCGCCGAACCAGGCGGCCAGGCCGATGTCGTGCATGCTCCGGCTCAGGGTGTGATCGGACACGGATACCTCCAGGGCGTCGGACGGCGCAGCCGCGGTGCCACGCTCCCCGGGGTTCTGCCCACAACGGGGGCGCCGAACCCCGGTCGACCGTCACCCGTGTCGGGGCCTCACGAGTGGTGGGCGTAGCTCTGGTCGGTGCGGGAATCGGAGTAGATCTCCGAGACGATGAGCCAGCGCCCGTCGGGCTGTCGGTGCAGCACGTGCACCGAGTTGTTGTCGCGCAGGTCGATCGTCCCGCCGCCGACCAGTCCCTGTCCGCGGATCTGCAGGTGGGTGGACACCACGACGACGTCCTCGGTGACGCGCCGCAGCGAGCTCTCCGGCGGGCCGGTCAGTTCGCCCTCGTCGAAGTGGGCGTCGGCGAACAGGCCCCGCAGGTACTCGATGATCGCCGGCCCACCGCGCTTGCGGCTGCCGAATGCGTTGACCCAGTCGGCGTCGTCGCTGTAGACGCCGACGAGGAGGTCCACGTCCCGCCGGGTGAAGCCCCCGAGCAGTCGGGTCAGGGTCGTGCCGACGGCGATCTGGTCCCGGGCCGGGAGCTGGTCGAGTCCGGGCAGGTCGGGGGCGGGGGTGGAGTGGGTTCGGGTCATGACGGTTCCGTTCCGTGGGTGGGGGGGAGGTGGTTCAGATGTCGAGCGTGGTGCGGAGCCAGCCGTAGACCGCGGCTTCCCAGACCCGCTGGCCCAGACCGCCGATGTGGCCGCCGGCGCCGCGGTCGGCGGTGAGCGTGACGAGCGTCTTCGGGCAGCGCAGCGCCTCGTGGAGCACCGGGCCGGCACCGCCGGCGAAATCGCCCTCGCACTCGACCAGCAACGTCGGGCAGTCGATCCGGGCCGCGTCACCGAGCATGTCGAAACGGCGCAGTTCCCGCAGGTACGCGGCGACGTCGGTGAGACCGTGCCCGGCCATCCGGGCGCCGAAGAACTCCGCCCGGTCGGCACTGCGCCGCATCTGCAGCCGGATCACCGGCACGGCGATCCGGCCGAGCACACCGGTGGGGATCTTCATCGACATCCGGGGCTGCGCCGGATCGCACACCAGGGCGGCGATCCGGTGCTCGACGGTCGCCGCCTGGGGCGCGAGGTAGCCGGCGAAGGACCGGCCGATGAGCACGATGCGGTCCGCGCGGACGTCCGGGCGCCTGATCAGGAGATCGACGAGCGGGGTGAGGACCGCGTCGAAGTCGGGCCGGAAGTACAGACCCTGGCGGTACAGGGCGGCACCCTGACCAGGCCCCTCGAAGACCACCGCGTTGTAGCCGCGGGCGAGCGCGGCGGGCACGTTGACGTAGCCGTTCTCGGCGGTCGAGTCGTATCCCGCTGGGAAGAGCATGGTCGGGCGGGCGGCCCCGGAGCCGTCCGGAGCGAAGAAGAAGCCGCGGAGAACGGTTTCTTCGTAGGGGATCTCGATCGCCTCGGCGGGTCCGTCGAGCAGCGGCAGCGCCCGGACGAAGCACGCGACGTGCCGGTCGAAGGCATGTCGGAGCCGCACGTCGGACAGGTCGTGCCGGATGAAGTACAGGGCCTGGCGGTGGTACTCGGTCGCGCGCAGGAACGCGCCGCGGGCGGTCACCCGGTCGCCGTCCTCCTCCGCGCGGGCGCCGACACCGGTGACCTGATCGGCCATCGCCGACCAGGCGCGGAACCAGCCGTCCGGAGTGGGCCGGCCGACCGTCCGGGCGACCGCGAGAGCCTCACCGAGATCGGCCATCTCGGTGTAGGCCGCAGACATGGTCCGGACCAGTGCGGCGTCGTAGAACTCGTCGCTGAAGTGGATCGTGTCGGTCTTGCTCATCGGTGTGTCCCCGTGTCTGGTGTGCCGGTGTCGTCGGTGGACCCAGCTTGCGGGGAACGGCTCGCGGAAACCTCTGTCAGTCGACGGAGATCCCACCGCGGCGGGCGAGGACCCGGGCGGCGAGTTCCAGCCGCGAGGAGACCCCCAGCTTCTGCAGGGCGTGACTGACGTGGGTCTGGACCGTACGGGGCGAGACGTAGAGGCTGCGGGCGATGTCCGGGCCCGACCGGCCGTCGGCGACCAGTTCGGCGACCTGCCGCTCGGTCGGGGTGAGTGACTCCCATCCGTGGGTGGGCCGGCCGCGCCGGCCCACCGCGCCGAGGGCCAGGCCGCGGAACCGCAACCGGGCCGCGAGCGACCGCTGGGCCCCGGTGGCGCCCATCTCGGTGAAGGCGCTGACCGCGGCGGTGGCGTGCCGACGTGCCTCGTCGAGCTCCGCGCTCTCCGCGGCCAGCAGCGCGGCCTCGGCCA
>JBQGEH010000856.1:0-6082 GCA_052039515.1 Nakamurella sp.
GACGGCTGACCCGGCCGCAGCGCCTCGGCGCCGGCGGGGTAGGAACCAGCCATGACCGAAGCGCCCCCGCCCGCACCCGCCGCTGACGCGGACGGGCCGTGGTCGGCCGACCGGAGCCGGTTGCTGACCTCGCCGGCGGAGCCCGCCACCATCCAGGCCGCGCACGCTGCAGGCTGGTCGCACCGGCACCGGGACGTCTCCGGCGGCTGGCTGCGTCCCACCGTCTTCGGTGCCGTCGACGGGCTGGTGACCAACGCCGCGCTGATCGCCGGCGTCGGCGGCGTGGGCGTCTCCCCGCACACCATCGTGCTGACCGGGCTGGCCGGGCTGGTCGCCGGGGCCTTCTCGATGGGCACCGGCGAGTACGTGTCGGTGACCAACCAGAACGAGTTGGTGCAGGCCGAGGTGGCGGTCGAGCGGCGGATGCACGCGCAGTTCCCGGCGGCCGAGCAGGCCGAGCTGGCCGACACCTTCCGGGGATACGGCGCCGACCCGGAGACCGCGGCGCGGATGGCGGCCGCGGTGTCGGCCGATCCGGACACCGCGCTGCGGGTACACACTCAGACCGAGTTGGGCGTGGACCCGCAGGATCTGCCGTCGCCGCTCGTCGCCGGGTCAGCGTCGCTCGGGGCGTTCTCGGTGGGGGCGCTGCTGCCGTTGATCCCGTACCTGTTCGGCTTCCCGAGCCTGTGGGTGGCGATGGCCATCACCGTGGTGGCGCTGGCCGCGGGCGGGATGGCCGTCGGCCGGCTCACCGGGCGTCCGCTGGTGCGGTCCGGGGCGCGGCAGCTCGCCCTGGGCGGGGTGGCCGTCGCCGTGACCTACGCGGTCGGGCTGTTGATCGGGTCGCCGGTCGGCTGATCGGGACCCGGGCGCGCATCCCGCTGTCGCTGCCGCCCGGTGGGTACCCGGGTGAGGGGCCGGACCGCGGCCACCACGGAACGGCCGGACCCGGTCGTCATCGCCGTAGCAGTGTGATCGGACCACCCATGGACATTGTGACCTCCGGAGCTCGCGCCCTCGGCCATGCGCTGGCCGCGACGCTGGGGATGACCTGGCACATCGCCTGGGCGCTCATCCTCGGATTCGTGCTGTCGGCGGTGATCCAGGCCGTCGTCCGCCGGGATGCGGTGACCGGGTTGCTCGGGGACTCGCGACCGCGGACGCTGGCGATCGCCTCGGGGCTCGGGGTCGCCTCGTCGTCGTGTTCCTACGCTGCCGTGGCACTGGCCCGTTCGCTGTTCCGCAAAGGTGCGGACTTCACGGCGGCGATCGCCTTCCAGATCGCCTCCACCAACCTGGTCGTCGAGATGGGGATCATCCTCGCGCTGCTGATGGGATGGCAGTTCAGCGCCGCGTCCTACGCGGGCGGCGTCGTGATGATCGTCGTGGCCGCGCTGTTGCTCCGGGTGGTGATGCGGCGGCCGGTGCTGGACCGGGCCCGCGAGCAGGCCGAGCGGGGCCTGACCGGGTCGATGGAGGGTCACGCCGCGATGGACATGTCCGTGGGGGGCGACGGTCCGTGGTGGCGGCGACTGCTGACGCGCGACGGATACACCTCGGTGAGTCACGTCTTCGTGATGGAGTGGGCCGCGGTGCTGCGGGACATCCTGCTCGGACTGCACATCGCGGGAGCGGTGAGTGCCTGGGTCCCCGTCGGGTTCTGGCAGGCCTTCTTCCTCACCGACCACCCAGTACTCACCCAGTTCTGGGGGCCGCTGGTCGCGCCGCTGGTGGCGGTGGCCAGCTTCGTCTGCTCGGTGGGCAACATCCCCCTGGCGGCGGTGCTGTGGAACGGCGGCATCAGCTTCGGCGGGGTGGTGAGCTTCCTCTTCGCCGACCTGATCATCGCGCCGATCGTGCTGATCTACCGGCGGTACTACGGGACCGGCGCCGCCCTGCGGTTGACCGGCGTCCTCTACGTGGCCGCGGTCGTCGCCGGGTACGTCGTCGACGGGGTGTTCACCCTCGCCCACCTGGTGCCCACGGACCGCAGCGCCACCGCCGCGGAGGGCGGGCTGGGCCAGATCTCGTGGAACTACACGAGCTGGCTGGACCTCGCCCTCGGTCTGGTGGCCGTGGCGCTGGTGGTCCGGTTCGTGCGGACCGGCGGCCGGACGATGCTGGCCCACATGGACTGAACGCAGCCGGGCCGGGCGCCGGCTCAGGCGGCCAGCGCGGCGTACCGGCCGTCCCGGTCGAGGAGCTCGTCGTGCGAACCGCTCTCGACGATCCGGCCGTGGTCGACCACGGCGATCCGGTCGGCGTCGCGCACGGTGGAGAGGCGGTGCGCGATGGTGATCGTGGTGCGCCCCTCGGCGAGGGTGTCGAAGGCCTGCTGGACGAGCCGTTCGGTCTCGGTGTCCAGCGCGCTGGTCGCCTCGTCCAGGACGAGCACGCGCGGGTTGCGCAGCAGGGTGCGGGCGATGGCGATCCGCTGCTTCTCGCCGCCGGAGAAGCGGTGGCCGCGGGAGCCGACCATGGTGTCGTAGCCGTCCGGCAGTCCGGCGATCAGGTCGTGGATGCGGGCGGACCGGGCGGCGTCCTCGATCTCGGCGTCGGTGGCGTCCGGCCGCGCGTAGCGCAGGTTCTCCCGGACGGTGGTGTGCAGCAGATAGGTCTCCTGGTTGACCACGCCCACGACGGAGGCGAGGTCGGCCAGCGACATGTCCCGCAGATCGATCCCGTCGATGGTCACGCTGCCACCGGTCGGGTCGTACAGCCGCGCCACCAGCGAGGCGAGAGTGCTCTTGCCCGAACCGGTCTCGCCGACCAGGGCCAGCGTGGTGCCGGCCGGGACGTCGAGGGTGACCCCGGCGACCGCCGCGGTCCCGCTGCCCGGGTAGACGAACGTCACATCGGAGAACCGCACGTGACCACGGACTCTCGACGGGTCGACGGCGACCGGGTGGGCCGGGTCGGCGATCTCGACCGGCAGGTCGAGGTACTCGAAGATGCGGGCGAACAGGGCCAGCGAGCTGGTGATCGAGACGCTCACCCCGAGGAGGCCCATCAGCGGCCGGAACAGCCCGGCCTGCAGCGCGGTGAACGCGACCAGGGTGCCGATGGTCATGCCGCCGGCGGTGACCGGCAGCCCGGCCATCAGGTAGATGACCGCGGGGATGGCGGCGAAGATGACGCTCATGGACGCCATCCGCCACCGTCCGGCGAGCTCGGACCGCAGCTCGAGATCGATCAGCCGGCGCGACGAGGCGGTGAAGCGGTCGATCAGCGCCGGTGCGGTGCCCATGGTCTTGCTGAGCTGGACGCCGCTGATGGACAGACCCTCGTCGATGGTGACGTTCAGGTCGGCCAGTTCCCGCTGCCGCTGCGCGGTGATCTCGCGGCGCATGGACGCGACCTTGCGGGTCAGGTAGACCGCCGGCGGCATCACGACCAGGGAGACCAGCGACAGCTGCCAGGACAGTGCGGCCATCGCGACGGCGGTGGCGACCGCGGTGGTGAGGTTGGACGCCACCGAGGTGGCGGTCGAGGTGACCACCGCCTGCATGCCGCCGATGTCGTCGGTGATGCGCGACTGCACCTCGCCGGTGCGGGTGCGGGTGAAGAAGGACAGCGACTGTCGCTGCAGGTGGGCGAAGACGCCCGAACGCAGCGTGTGCATCACCTGCTGTCCGATACGGGTGCTGATCCAGGTCTGCACGACGCCGAGGGCTGCGGTCACCGCGGCGACGGCGAGCATGCCGACGACCAGCCAGATCAGCAGCGGCAGGTCCTGGTGGGGCAGTGCGTCGTCGATGACGGCGCGGAGCAGGAACGGCGACGCCATCGCGACGACGGAGGAGGCGACGATGAGCGCGGTGACGACGGTCAGTGGCCAGCGGTACGGGAGGAACAGCCGGCCGACGCGGCGCAGTGAGACGTCGCGGGCCTGGGCCTTCTCGGCGGCGGTGACGGTGTGCCCGCCGCCGCGGCGGGGGCGGTCGGGGTTCGGGGGGCGGTCGGGTGCGATCACGGGGTTCTCGATTCGATCGGTGGGGGACGGCGGCGGTGCCGGTCCGGGACGACGAGCGGCGTCGCGTGATGCGGCGCTCGGAAGCGGTGGAGGGCTCGGTCGGACCGTCTCGGGTCATCTGCTGAGGTAACCTCAACATGAGGCTACAACACGAACTGCTGTTACGCTATTCCCGTGTCCGACGAGCCCGTTGACCGCGGAGGCGACAGCCTCCCCGAGCTGTTCTGGACGGTCGCGCGTCGGCTGCGGCACGGTTCCCGGGAGAGCCTGGCGCCTCATGACATCTCGCCGTCCCAGGCCCGGGCGGTCGCGGTGCTGGCGCGCGGCGGGCCACTGCGGCTGTCCGAGCTCGCCGACCACCTGCGCATCGCCCCGCGGTCGGCCACCGAGGTCGTGGACCAACTGGAGGAGCGGGGTCTGGCCGCCCGGGCCCCCGACCCGCAGGACCGGCGGGCCACCCTGGTGTCGTTGACCACCGCCGGCGCGGAGATGGCGGCGGCGGTACGCCGCGAGCGGCACCGGGAGTCCGAGCAGTTCTTCGGCACGCTCAGCGACGCCGACCGGGCCGAGCTCACCCGCATCCTGCAGGTGCTGCGCGGGTGAATACTGGCCGGGTGCTGCTGACCCGGAGACTGTCCGCGTTCCTCGCCCTGGCCGGGCTGTTCAACGTGCTGGTCTGGCCCCGTTTCGCCGTCGCGATCTGGAACGACCCCCGCGCCTTCGACGGGTCCACGCCGACCGCGTTCCTGTGGGTGCACGCCGTGCTCATCGTCAGCGCGACGCTGATCGGGATCGGGGTGCTGGCGGTTGGGGTCCGGGGGTGGCTGGCCGCGCGGCGGGTGCCCGAACGGACGCTCGCCGACCACCGCTGAGGCGCCCCAGGACGGTGCCCCGCCACTCCGCGACCGCTTCAGCCACTCAGCGACCGCTGCGGGCAGGTGGAGTCGTCGCGCAGTGGGTGGAGTCGTCGCGAGGTGGCCGCACACGCCGCGCGGTGCTCGAGGGTGCCGCGGACCCGGCGCGCGGCACCGACCGCCGCCGGAGTCGGACCGCTCAGACCGGGTAGGGCGGGGCCAGCCGGGCCCGCAGCTTGACCAGGTGCTGGGCGTGCGCGTCCAGCCGTCGGTCCTCGTCGGTCTGGGGGACCCATGGCCGCACCTTGGTGGTGCGTCCGGCGTCGTCCAGCGCGACGAAGACGCTCAGGCAGTGGGTGGTCAGCTGCAGGTCCGGCGCCTTCGGGTCGCCCGAGCGCACGTGCACCGAGACGTGCATGCTCGACCGTCCGGTGTACAGCAGCCGGGCCTGCACCTCGACGAGGTGCCCGATGAGGATCGGCCGGTAGAACCGGATCCCACCGGAGTAGATGGCGATGCTGCGCTGCCCGCTCCAGCCCGTCGCGCAGACGTAGGCGGCCTCGTCGATCCAGCGCATCACCGTGCCGCCGTGCGTCTTGCCACCCCAGTTGACGTCGGTCGGCGCGGCCAGGAAGCGCAGCGTCGCCTGCTCGGCGCGGGTGTCGTCGGTGTAGACCTGCTCGTTCATCGCCGCCTGGACGTCGGCGCGGACGGCGATCTTCTCCCGGGCGATGCGCTGCCGCCAGCGGTCGTCGTCGGTCACCGGTTCCCACTGCTGCACCGGCACCGGCCGGCCGCCCTCGCCGACGGCCACGAAGATGACCGTGCACGACGTCGCCTGGTTGTACACCCCGAGCTGCGGATCGGCCGAGGAGACGAGCACCTCGATGTGCATGCTGGTCCGCCCGGTGTAGACGAGCCGGGCCAGCACCTCGACGAGCTCGCCGGAGTTGATCGGCCGGGTGAAGCTGACGTTGCCGACGTAGGCGGTGACGCAGTAGCCGCCGCTCCAGCCGACCGCGCAGGCGTAGGCGGCCTTGTCGATCCATTCCAGGACCCGGCCCCCGGCCACCGCGGTGCCGTCCAGGAACGCGACGTCGGTGGGGGCGGCCAGGAAGCGCAGGACGATCTCCCGCTCGCCGATACCCGTCCTGCCCGTCACGGTCTCGGTCATGGCACGGCCTTTCGGACGGAGGGTCACCGGTCGGCCCCGTCCCGGCGCCGGGGTCGTGCCAGGTAGCTTCTCATCCCC
>JBQGEH010000857.1:0-2629 GCA_052039515.1 Nakamurella sp.
GTGACCCGGCGGTCCCGGGCGCGGCGGCGGACCCCCACCACGCTGCTGACCTTCGCCGACCGTCCGGCACAGGCCGCCTACGAGTTCCTGGCCGCGCGGGGCGTCAACGCCCCGGCCGGTTCGTTCTATGCGATCGAGGCCTCCCGCTGGCTGGGGCTGGGCGACACCGGTGGCCTGCGGGTGGGTCTCGCGCCCTGTAGCGACGACGACGACGTCGACCGGTTGATCACCGGGCTCCGGGAGTTCACCGCGACCCCCGCCTGACCCCGGGCCCGCCCCGCCGCGCGGGCGGGCGTCGTCGGGGGTTGGGTGGGGTCATGACGGACACCCCTGCCCCGGTCCTGCACAACGTCGTCCTCGACACCCCGGATGCCCGCCGACTGGCCGAGTTCTACCGCGGCCTGCTCGGCTGGTCCTACCGCACCGGCGACGAACCGCCACCGCCCGGCCGACCGGACCCCGAGGGCACCGACTGGCTGGTGCTGCGTCCACCGGCCGGCGGGGCCGGCCTGGCGTTCCAACAGGTCGCCGCCCTGCCCGCGGTCACCTGGCCGGAAGGACCGGTCGCCCAGCAACTGCACCTGGACATGACGGCCGGCGATCCCGCGGCGCTGCAGGAGCTCCGGGCCCGCGCCGAGAAGCTGGGCGCCCGCCTGCTGCAGGATCGGTTCGACGATCCGCAGGAACCGCTGTACGTCTTCGCCGACCCGGACGGGCATCCGTTCTGCATCTTCGTGGGCTGACGACTGTTCGGCGTCCGGGTCGGCGTCCCACTCGTCAGCTTGGATCTGCCACGCGATAGTGGCCTAGAGTAATCGACCGACTACGCCATACGGTCGTTGCATGTCCGACCATCGCAGATCCAACAGTCACCCGCCGCGTCCCACCCGCGGCTTCCGTTCCCGAGCCCGCGCCGCCGCCGGAACCCTCGCCGCCACCGTCCTGGTCGGCGCCGGCCTCACGGTCGCCGGCGCCATTCCGGCCTCCGCCCACGGCTACGTCGCCGGCACCGTGGTCTCCCGGGCCGCGGCGACCCAGAACGCCGACCGCGGCGCCGTCGCGAACGAACCGCAGAGCTTGGAGGCGCCCAAGGGCTTTCCCGCCGCCGGGCCCGCCGACGGCAAGCTCGCCTCCGCCGGCGGTCTCTTCGGAGGCGTGCTCGACCAGCAGACCGCGACCCGCTGGTGGAAGAACCCGGTCGCCGTCGGCCCGCTCACCGTTGCCTGGCAGTACACCGCCGCGCACCGCACCAGCCAGTGGCGGTACTACCTGACCAAGCCGGGCTGGAACCCGAATGCGCCGCTGACCCGGTCCGAGTTGGAGCTCATCGCCACGGTGCCGCACGACGGCAGCGCCGCGTCCAAGAACCCGTCGCACACCATCACGATCCCCGCCGACCGCAGCGGCTACCACATCCTCTACGCCGTTTGGGATGTCGCCGACACGACCAACGCGTTCTACAACACCATCGACCTCGACGTGGGCGCGCCCGGCTCCGTCACCAACCCCACCCCGACGACCACCACGACCCCGACGACGGCCGCCCCGACGACCGAGCATCACCACAGCCATCCCGGGACGACCAGCACCACGCCGGCCACCAGCACCCCCGGGACGACGCCGGCCAGCACGCCACCAGCGACGAGCAAGCCGTCGACGAGCCCATCGCCGACCACGACCGCTCCCGCGACGAGCCCGGCCCCGGCCCCGTCCACGTCCACGTCCACGTCCACGCCGACCACCGGGGCGCCGGTCGCGCCCGCGTGGAATGCCTTCGGCTCCTACCGCATCGGCGACCGGGTCAGCTTCGACGGCCGCGTGTACGTGTGCCGCCAGAGCCACCGCGGCTGGGGGGACCCGTCGTGGATCACCGCGCTCGCCCTGTGGATGCCGTCCTCACCCTGATGGTCGTTCCACCGAGCCCGGCTGGGAGCGGGGTGTCCCGCTCCCAGCCGGGACGGACCGGTTACCAGCCGTCGGTGGCGTCCCGCAGCACCCGGTACCGCTCGAGCACCTCGGGAGTGGCCGGGGCGCTGTAGGTCTCGGTCTGCGCCACCGCCCACACCGGCGGCTCGGCCGCACCGGACAGCGCCCAGGCCGCCTGGCGGGCGGCACCGAGGGCGACGTACTCGGCCGGCGGCGGGACCTGCACGTCCACCCCGAAGATCGCCGGGGCGATCCTGCGGACGGCCTCGCTCTTGACCGCACCGCCGATCAGCAGCACCCGGCGCGCGGTCACGCCCAGCGCGTCGACCGCATCGGCCAACGAGCAGAGCAGCCCCTCGACCGCGGCGCGGGCGTAGTCCGCGCGGGGGGTCGCCGAGGTGAGGCCCTTGAGCACGCCGGTGGCATCGGGCCGGTTGGGGGTCCGCTCTCCGTCCAGGTAGGGCAGCAGGACGAGGCCGTTGGCCCCGGCCGGCGCGGACAGCGCGAGGCGGGAGAACTCGACGTGGTCGACGCCCAGGAGTTCCTCGGTGGTCGACAGGATGCGGGCGGCATTGTGGGTGCAGGCAAACGGCAGGTAGTTGCCGGTGGCGTCGGCGACGCCCACGACCATGCCCAGCGGGTCGGCCGACGGTTCGTCACTGACGCAGTAGGCGGTGCCCGACGTGCCGATCGACACCACGAC
>JBQGEH010000858.1:0-1527 GCA_052039515.1 Nakamurella sp.
GGCCGCCAACAGCGCCGCAGGACTGGGTAAGCGCGGCTTCGGCGTCTGGTGGAACGGGAGGCTCGCCGGCTACGTCGATTTCGACCCAGTGGACGCGCCGACCGCCCTACCCGGTGATGTGACGCTCGCCTACGCCGTGCACCCCTGGGCCCGCGGTCACGGCGTGGCCACTGCGGCCGTCACCCTGGTGTGCGCCCAGCTCGAGCGGGACGGCATCGGAAGGCGAGCCGTCCTCGTCGTCGACGGCGGCAACGTCGCGTCCCTCGGCGTCGCGCGACGGTGCGGGTTCCGCCTCGTCGCGGAGCGAGGCGATTCGGCCGCCGGGACAGGGCCGGACGTCCTGACGTTCGCCCGCGACCTCGCGTTCCCGAACCCCGTCGACGGGGGATGAGCCGAGGACGGTCGGAACGACCTGGACCGATCGTCCGTGGTCGGTCAGTGACCTCGCCGGACGATCGCGCCCCGGCGGACGAGGTCGTCGATCCCGTCGGTCAGGGCGCCGGTCAGGTTCGTGCCCGCCACCGACGCACGGCTCAGCCGGGCCCCGGTGAGGTCGGCACCGCTGAGATCGGCGGCGGTGAGGTTCGCCGCGGTGAGGTCCGCCCCGCGCAGGTTCACGCCGGGCGCCTTGACCGCGAACAGCACCGCGCCGCGGAGGTCGCAGCCGGACAGATCGGCCCCGGCGAGCCGGGCGTGGGACAGGTCCGTGCCCGACAGATCGAGGCCGGACAGGTCGACGCCCCGCAGGTCGCAGCCGTTGAGCGAGGGGGACGCCTCGCTCAACCGCTGCTCCACCTGCTGCCGGTTCACCGGTAGACGGGTGCGGAGAGCCAGTAGCGCTTCCGGTACCGGGGGCCGAACTCCAGCTCAAGGGCCTGCCGGGCGATCAACGCCGCCGACCCGTCCCGCACCTCGTAGCCGATCTCGGTGGTGCCGGGAACGACGTGGTAGTCGGTCGGTGCGGTGCCGCGGATGGTGAGCGCCCGCAGCCGGTCGGTCAGCGCGGCGGCCAGCGCCGCTTCCGGCTCCACCGATCCGCGGGTGCTTGACCCCGTCGGTGCGGGCGGCTCGCCGGTGGTGGATTGGGCCCGGTCGGTCAGCTCGTCCACCGCACGGGTGGTCGACAGCACCGAGGTGACCGTCCCGGCGTTGTCGACGAAGACCCGGACCGCGCCGGCGCCGGGCGTGATGACCGGGACGCCGTCGATGATCTGGCGGTACTGCACCATCGTCTGCGTCGTCCGGGGAGCCACCGACTCGCTGCCGTCGGCCCGGCCGCCGGCCTCCCGCACGGCCACCACCCGGTCGAGGATCAGCGGTGCGTCGGCGTCGAGGTTGAACCGGCGCAGGGCCTGCCCGGCGGTGGTGACCGCGGCACGCCGGCTCAGGTCCCGCGGGTCGTCCCGATCGGGCTCGGCAAGGTGCACGGTGACGAGACCGTCGGCGGCGACCGACACCCGGCGGCCGGCCTCGGCGAACGACGTCACCCGGGAGTCCCGCGTCGCTGTGCCCAGCGGCACGTCGAAG
>JBQGEH010000859.1:0-1739 GCA_052039515.1 Nakamurella sp.
TCGGCCTGGGCCGCGAGCAGGGCGGCGCGCCCCTCGTGCGCGCCGCCCGGCGGGGTGTGGCGCAACGCCATGTCCATCGCACCCTCGTGCAGGGCACCGGTCGGGTGACCGTCCTCCTCGCGCTCGATGCGGCCGTCGGGCGGGTCGGGCGTGCCGGGGCCGATCTCGGCCAGGCGCAGCGCCATCGAGTTGGCCCAGGCACCGTGGCCGTCGCGGTTGGTGAGCACCACCGGCCGGTCGGGGACCACCGCGTCGAGCGCCTGGCGGGTCGGCAGGCCGTCGGGGAAGAACTCCATCGACCACCCGCCCCCGAGGATCCACTCCGCACCCGGGTTCACCAGCGCGTACGCCGCGATGCGCGTCAGGCACTCCTCCGCCGACGTGGCCCCGTGCAGGTCGCACCGGATCATGTCGAGCCCGGCCATCACCGGGTGCACGTGCGCGTCCTGGAAGCCGGGCAGCACCAACCCTCCCCCGACGTCCACGACCTCGGCCCCGGAGCCCGCCGCCGCCCGCGCCTCCTCGTCGGTGCCGACGGCGGCGATCCGCCCGTCGCGGACGGCGACGGCACCCGCGACCGACGTCTCCTGCCCGGCGCTGAAGAGCCGCGCGTTGGTGAAGACCGTGCCCGGCGCCGCTGACCCTGTCATCGGTGATCCCTCTCCCTCGCCTGACCGGGAGCGTAGTGCTGCCGGCACCGCCCGGGAACCGATGACCTTGGCCTCTTGCGGCCGCGCCGCCACCGGCGTGTGCTGGGGAGGTCCCCGAGGAGGCGTCCCGTGCGTACCTCTCCCGTCCTGCGCCCACTCGCCGCCGCGGCCGCGGTCATCGCGTCGACCGCGCTGGCGGCGGCCGGTGCCGCCGTGCTCTCACCCGCGTCCGGACGGGTCTTCCCGCCGACCGTCGGCGAGCCGGCGCTCGTGACCGCGCCCGTCGGCGCGGGGGCCCAGCGCTTCCGCGTCCTCGACCTGACCCCGGACGGTCGGCACGTCGTCCTGTCGTGGACAGGGCTCGACCAGGACACGGGTCGCAGCTACGAGGGCGTCGGGGTGTGGGACCAGACGACGGGCGAGGTGGCCCCGGTGACGGTCAAGCTCAACGGCCGGTACCAGCACGCCTACTTCGCCTACGACGACATCAGCCCCGACGGCCGGTGGGTCCTGTTCGACTCCCGGTCCCCCGATCTCGTGCTCGACGACGACAACTCGTCCGTCGACGTCTTCCGACGCGACGTGGTCACCGGGACCACGGTGCGGGTCTCCCTCGACTCCCGTGGCGACGAGTTCGACGGGGGGAAGGCAGGGGGCGGGATCAGCGCCGACGGGCAGGTGGCGACCTTCCACGGTGGGTCCGCGTTCCGCGGCTACCCGGGGCGGACCTGCACCTACGACGCCCGGACCGGCCGGACCCACCTCGTCTCCCGCAACGCACGCGGCGTTCCCGCCGACGCGGCCTCGGGGGTCGAGTCCGACATCTCCGACAACGGTCGCTACGTCGCCTTCACGTCGTACGCCACCAACCTCGGCGCCGACCGCGACCCCCGCTGGAAGAAGGTCGACGTCTTCGTCAAGGACACCCGCACCGGTCGCGTGGCGGTGGCCAGCGGCGGGAGCAATCCCCTCTTCCACCGCCGCGAGGCCTTCCTGACCGCTGTGTCGGGCGACGGCCGCCGGGTCGGCATGACACTGGGGAACACGCCCAACACCCCCCACACCGTCGAGAAGCCCTACCTGCGCGAC
>JBQGEH010000860.1:0-2202 GCA_052039515.1 Nakamurella sp.
CCCGTCCTGGTCGGCTGCGGCGCCGGTTTCGCCCTCGGCGGGTTCTTCTGGTGGCGGGCGCTGCTCGCCCTGATCGTCGCCCTGGCCCTGCAGGTCGGCGTCAACTACGCCAACGACTACTCCGACGGCATCCGCGGCACCGACGACGCCCGGGTCGGGCCGTTCCGGCTGGTCGGCTCGCGGGCCGCCGAGCCGCGGGTGGTCAAACTCGCGGCGTTCGCCTGCTTCGGTCTCGCCGCCGTCGCCGGCCTGGTGCTCGCCGCCGTCTCGTCCTGGTGGTTGGTGCCGATCGGCGCCGCCAGCGTCGCCGCGGCCTGGTTCTACACCGGCGGGCCGCGACCGTACGGCTACACCGGGCTCGGCGAGGTGTTCGTCTTCACCTTCTTCGGCCTGGTGGCCGTGCTCGGCACCACGTTCGTGCAGGCCGGCACGCTGTCGGTGTCCGCCTGGGCCGGGGCCATCGGCATCGGCCTGCTGGCGTGCGCGCTGCTGATGGCCAACAACCTCCGTGACGTGCACACCGACGCCGACGTGGGCAAACGCACCCTCGCCGTCCTGCTCGGCGAACCGCTGAGCCGCAAGGTCTTCGCGCTGCTCATCGCCGGGGCCTACCTCGCTGTGCTGGTCGTCGGCATCGGTCACCCGTGGTGCCTGCTGGCGCTGCTGTCCCTGCCGCTGGCCGTCCCGCCCGTCCGGGCCGTCCTCGGCGGAGCCAAGGGCCGCGACCTCATCGCCGTCCTGGGCGCGACCGGGCGGCTGGAGTTCGTCTACGCCGTGCTGCTCACCATCGGCCTGGTCTTCGACGGCCCCGGCGCGCCCTGACTCAGTCCGCCTGCACCCACTCGGTGGCCACCGTGAACCGCTCGAGGACGTCCTTGATCGGTTCCACGCCCAGGCCCGCCCCCGTCGGCACCGCCACCTGACCGTCGTCCATCACGATCGGCTCGGTGATGTCCCGCTCGTAGAAGCGGTCCGAGCCGGAGACGTCGCCGGGCAGCGTGAAGCCCGGGAGCGCGGCCAGCGCGGCGTTGGCCGCCCGGCCGAGACCGGTCTCCAGCATGCCCCCGCACCACACCGGCACCCCGTTGGCCAGGCACAGGTCGTGCACCCGGCGCGCCGTCAGGTACCCGCCCACCCGGCCGGCCTTGATGTTGACGACCCGGCAGGCCCGCAGGGCGATCGCGTCCGCCGCCGCCCGCACCGAGGTGATCGACTCGTCCAGGCACACCGGGGTCCGCAGCCGGGTGGCCAGCTCGGCGTGCTGACGCAGGTCGTCCCGGGCCAGCGGCTGTTCCAGCAGGAGCAGGTCGAACTCGTCCAGCCGGGCCAGCGTGCGCACGTCGGCCAGCGAGTAGGCGGCGTTCGCGTCGACCTGCAGGGCCAGCAGATCGCCGAACCGGTTGCGGACGGCCTCCACCGGGACGACGTCCCAGCCGGGGCGGATCTTGAGCTTGACCCGGGCGTACCCCTGGGTGACGTACTCACCGACCACGTCGAGCAGCGTGTTCACCGACGGCTGGATGCCGACCGACACCCCCGACGGGACGGTGTCCCGCACGGCCCCGAGATACGACGCGAAGGACGTGCCACT
The DNA here is from genome assembly GCA_052039515.1 of Nakamurella sp. Lineage (GTDB taxonomy): Bacteria > Actinomycetota > Actinomycetes > Mycobacteriales > Nakamurellaceae > Nakamurella. The sequence goes on from JBQGEH010000860.1 coordinate 1,592, forward strand.
GCCGCGCAGCTGGGCGTCCAGGACCGCCATCTCCAACGCGCCCTTGGCCATGCGGTGGCCGACGACCGGGGCGAGCACCGACTCGACGTTCTCGGCCGTCACCCCGCCGGTGCGCTCGACCTCCCGGAACAGCAGCGGCACCAGGTAGCGGCGCAGCACCTCCAGCGATCCGGCCGCGTACTCGGAGTTGTAGAGCGGGGCCTCCATGGCCACACACTCGCCCCACCCCTGCACCTCGCGGCCCCTGCGGTCGCCGCCGGCCGCGGCGCCGGACACCGTGCCGACCACCCGCACCAGCACCGCGAGCCGCTCGCGTTGCACCCCGAACGACGTCTCGAACGGACTGACCAGCGGCATCCGCACGGTCCGCAGTTCCACCCCGGTGATCTTCATCCGGCCGGTTCCTCCCTCTCCGCACCCGACGCCGCGAGCCGCGACTGGCCCGAGGCTGCCACGGCCGTGACCACATAGCCCACCCGGGGCCGGAAGGCGGTCACGGCCCACCGCGGATCGGCCACGGCCGCTCCGAGCACGCCGCGCACCGCGAGCCGCCACTGCCCGGCCGCGTCCGGGTCGCTCCGCCACAGTTCCTCGGCGTCGTCCGGGACCGC
>JBQGEH010000861.1:0-2045 GCA_052039515.1 Nakamurella sp.
CGTCGTCGCCGACGGCCGCGCCGCCGCCGACGCCGAGCTGGTGGCCGCCCTGCTCGGCCCCCAGGTCGCCGTGCCCGTCGTCGTCCGCCCGGAACTGCCGCTGTGGGTCGGCGCCCTGGACGTCGTCGTCGTGCTGGAGAGCGGTACCCCGGCCGAGGCCCCGGCGGCCGGGCTCGCCCACCGGCGCGGGGCGGCCGTCGTCGTCCGCGGCGCGGCGCGCGGCCCGCTGGCCGACGCGGTGCCGGGCCGGGTGCACACCCCACCCATCGGCGTCCCCGAGGTGCTCGCCGGTCCCGGGCGGGTCGCGTTCCTGCTGATGGTGGCCTCAGTGCTGGGCCTGCTGCGGCCGGGTCTGACGCCGGCCACCGCGGAGAGCGTCGCCGACCTGCTGGACGCCGAGGCGATCGCCTGCGGCCCGCAGACCGACGCCTTCGTCAACCCCGCCGTGTCGCTGGCCCAGCGGCTGCTCACCGCCGAACCGGTGCTGGCCGGCCTGGACGGCGTCGCCACCGCGCTGGCCCGGCACGCCGCCGGTGCCCTGTCCGAGCTGGGCGGCGTGCCCGCCGCCGCGGTCGGGGCGCTGGAGCTGAGCCGGTCCACCGCGTTGCTCGCCCGGGCGGGGCGGCGCCGCGACATCTTCGCCGACCCCTACGATGAACCGGCGGCGGAGCGCCCGCCGGTGCTGCCGGTGCTGGTGCGGGCCGTGCGGCCCGCCGAGGAAGCCGCGGCCCGGGCCGCGTCGGCGTTCCTCGGATCGCTGCAGCGGGCGTTGCCGTCGGCGGTGCTGCTGGACGGCCCCGAGGCGAGCGTCGCCCCGGTGGTCACCGCACTGCCCGGGGAGGAGCCCCGCGCGGAGCTGAGCGGCTGGGCCCGGGACTGGGCGTGGGTCGCGTTGCTGATGACGAGAACGGATTTCACGGCGGTGTATGTGGGCATCGCCGAGGGGCAGGTGGCGCCGCTGGACGGACCAGCGGGCCTGGGGGTACACGACGGGGCTCGGCATCTGCTCGAGCCGGAGACCGTCGGGACCACGTATCGCGATGAGGAGGAAATCGACCGGTGGAGTTGATGCGCAACCGGATCCGGCCGTACGCATGGGGGTCCCGGACCGCCATCGCCGAGCTGCTGGGGGAGCCGGTCCCGTCACCGCACCCGCAGGCGGAGCTGTGGCTGGGGGCCCACCCGGGTGACCCGTCGGAGGTGATCGTGCACGGCGTCGCCGAGCGGCTCGACGAGCGGATCGCCGCCGACCCGGACACCCAGCTCGGCCCGGAGGTGAGCGCGCGCTTCGCCGGTCGGCTGCCGTTCCTGCTCAAGGTGCTGGCCGCCGACCAGCCGCTGTCGCTGCAGGCGCACCCGTCGCTGGCCCAGGCCGACAAGGGCTTCGACGCCGAGGACGCCGCCGGCATCCCGGTGAACCACCCGAACCGCAACTACAAGGACCGCTTCCACAAGCCCGAGCTCATCTGCGCACTCACCGAGTTCCACGCGCTGTGCGGCTTCCGCGACCCGCAGCGCACCGTCGAGGTGCTGTCCGGGTTGAAGGCCCCCGAGCTGGACCACTACCTGGCGCTGCTGTCCGGGCAGCCGGACGCCGCCGGTGTCCGGGCGCTGTTCTCGACGCTGATGACGTTGCCGCAGACCACCCTGAACACGCTGCTCGACGCCGTCCTCGCGGCCGCCGCGGCGCGGCTGGCCGAGGGCGCCGACCAGGCCGAGCACGCCGCCGACTACCGCCTGCTGTTGGAGCTGGGGGAGCGGTACGAGGGCGACTCCGGCGTCATCGCCGCGCTGATGCTCAACCACATCGTGCTGGAGCCCGGCGAGGCGCTGTACCTGCCGGCCGGCAACCTGCACGCCTACCTGCAGGGCACCGGCGTCGAGCTGATGGCCAACTCCGACAACGTGCTGCGCGGCGGTCTGACGCCCAAGCACGTCGACGTCCCCGAGCTGATGCGGGTGCTGGACTTCACCGCCGGCGACCGCGAGGTGCTCGAGGGCGCGGAGGCGTGCCCGCACGAGGTCGTCTACCGCACCGACGCCGC
>JBQGEH010000862.1:0-2707 GCA_052039515.1 Nakamurella sp.
CTGCACCCCGATGAGTGCGGCCAGCAGCGCCACCGGCATCACCGCCGCCACCCGTTGCAGCCGCGGCTTCTCCAGCCATGACGCGGGCAGTGACAGACCGGCGATCTTGAGCAGATAACAGCCCAGGCAGCCGAGCAGCACCCCGAGCCAGATCACGGGCGCGCCGGACGGTAGGCGGCGACCACCGCGACCAGTGCGGCGATCAGCACGGGCACCCCGGGCGGCACGAACGGCACCGCCACCACCGCGACCAGCGCGGCGGCACCGGCCACCGCGAACGGCTCCCGGCCCCGCAACCGGGGTCCGAGCAGCGCCACGAAGGCGGCGGCCGCGGCGGCGTCCAACCCGAGCACACCCGGATCGCGGAGCAGGTCCGCGCCCACCGCGCCGATCATCGTCCCGAGGTTCCACAGGCCGAACACCGCGAGCCCGGTGGCGTAGAAACCGAGCCGCCCGGCCCGCTCGTCGTCGGTGCGGATGCCCATGGCGGTGGACTCGTCGATGACCAGCTGTGCGGTGGCGTACCGCCGCCAGCCGCGGACCCGCAGCAGCGGCGTCAGCCGCAGCCCGTACAGCGCGTTCCGGGTGCCGAGGAGGACGGCGGTGGCCGCGCCGGCCAGTGGGCTGCCGCCGCCGGCGACGACCCCGACCAGCGCGAACTGGCTGCCGCCGGTGAACATCAGCAGGCTCAACGCCATCGTCTGCCAGAACGTCAACCCGGCGGCGGTCGAGATGGCGCCGAAGGAGATGCCGTAGGCGCCGGTGGCGGCGCCGATACCGAGGGCGTCATGGATGATCGACCGGCGATCCGCCGGCCGGTCGGGGGAGGTCACCCGTCAGACGATAAGGCCCGGCAGCATGTGCCGGGACCGGCGGCGCCGCAGCCACACCTTGCGGGACCCGTCGGTGTACTTCAGCGTCCGCGCCAGCTCCCAGCCGGAGAACTCGGCGCGGACGGCGAGCATGGTGGCGGCGGCACCGCGCGACATCGACGGGTCGATCCGCAACGGTTGGTACTCGTACTCGTCGTCATCGGCGAACATCGCCGGCAGACCGGGCCGTCGCGCTCCCGGCTGCTCTCCGCGGCTGTCGATCAACCGTGCCTCCGCGTTCCGTCCCGACCAGATCCGTGAACCATGCTAACCATCGCGTCAGGCGGCGCGGCTCTCCTGCCCCGGCGGCACCAGCGCCCAGCGGATCGTCGCGGTCGCCACCTTGCCCATCGGTGCGGCGACCGCCCGGTCGAACAGCGGCACCGACGGCAACCGCAGCTCCCGGCGGGCCCAGCCCGGGAGCGATGAGACCGCGGCGGTGGCGAGCATCCCGTACCCGGGGCGGGCGGGCAGCGGCAGCGGGGGATCGAGCAGCAGGAACTTGGCGGCGTCCCAGGCCAGCGGCGTGCCGCCCAGCTCGGGCCGGTAGACCTGCAGCGCACGCTGCAGCTCGGCGTGGGTCTGCGGCGGGTTGATGACGCCGAGTTTGGCGGCCACCAACCCGGTCTGGGCGACGTACTCGTCGCGGAACGCCCGGGTGGCGCGCTGCGCCCCGAACCGGTCGTTGGCGTCGAGGAAGCTGGCGATCACGGCCAGGTGCACCCAGCGCAGCAGGTGCGGGTCACTGGCCTGGTCGGGCCGGCCGTCGAACGTCTTGCCGCGGACCCGTTCGTGGATACCGCGGATCTTCGCGATGAGCGCTTCCGCCTGGTCGACCGGACCGTAGGTGGTCATGGCCAGGAAGGTGGAGGTCCGCTGCAGCCGCCCCCACGGGTCGCTGCGGTAGCCGGAGTGCCCGGCCACCCCCGCCATCGCCGACGGGTGCAGCATCTGCATCAGCAGCGAGCGCAGACCGCCGACGAACATCGACGCGTCCTGGTGCAGGACGTGGATGGCCGATCCGGGCTCGAACCAGCGCTCGCCCGGGTCGGTCCAGATCCGGCGACCGACCTCGGCGGCGTCGTCACCGGCGACCCGGGCGCGCAGCGCCTCACTGATCGCCCGGCGCAGCAGCGGGACCGGGAAGACGGTGGACAGGGAGGGGACCATGTCCCCAGGATGCCCGAAACCGGGATGCGGCCGACGGGACCGTCAGGGCCGGGCGGGCAGCCGCCGGTCCAGCCAGCGGTAGAGCAGTCCCATGGCCAGCAGCAGCGCCAGGATGCCGGCGGCGTGCAGCAGGGTGCGCGGGTAGCCCAGGTCGCCCACGTCGATGAACGGGTAGGGGTACCAGCCCGAGATCGCGCCGTAGATCGCGATCCACCCCACGTACAGGACCGGCCAGACCAGGGACCACAGCAGCGTCGAGCGGTCGATGCGCGGCCGCGGACCGAACAGCACCCACCCGACGACCGCCAGGACCGGGATGGCGTAGTGGAAGATCACGTCGGTCAGCCACGGGACACCGGACAGGTTCACCAGCGGCGCCAGCAGCGTCGCGTAGATGATCCCGGTGACGGTGATGCCGATCAGTGCGTCGAGCCGGACCACCCGCCACAGCCGGCCGTCCCGGTCCGGGCGCAGCGCCAGCAGGGCCGCGGTGACGATGACCAGCAGGTTGCTCTGGATGGTGAAGTAGCTGAAGAACCGCAGGATGCGTTCGGGCGCGGACGCGGCCCCGCCCTCCTCGGGCACCAGGACGTCGACACCGCGGGCGGTGAGGACGAGCTGGGTGACGACCGCGGCGGCGCCGAGCACGGCGGTGACGGCGTGGA
>JBQGEH010000863.1:0-1848 GCA_052039515.1 Nakamurella sp.
CGCCCCGCACGGCAGTTTCGTGCTGCTGCGGCGCAACGGCGAGACGGTGGCCGGTGGTGAGATGGATGCGTCGGTAGCCGAGCTCGACGGCGCGCCGGTCGAGCTCGACGAGGACCCGGCGGGCCAGGCCCTGCCGCCGGACCTTCGGCGCCGTCCACACCCGCTTCACCTCGGCGGTCTCCTCGTCGTAGCGCCGGATCGCACCGCCGGCGACGGTCTCGCCGTTGCGGCGCAGGAGCACGAAACTGCCGTGCGGGGCGTCGAAGTCGGCAGCTGGGAACCGGTCGAACTCGCCCACGGCGTCGCGGCCGTAGCGCGTGCCGTACTCGACGACCAGATCGGCGAGCAGGGGGGCGGCCTCCACATCGGTGACCCGGGCGTCGGTGACGACGATCTCGGCCGGCCCGGTGCGCGGTCGGCCCGGTGCGGTCGCGCCACGGTGGGCGTCGCCGAGGAGTTCGACGGTGGTGGTGAACGCGTCGACGACGTCGTCCAACGGGCGCGCGGCCAGCGGATCGAGCAGCACTCCCCCGTCGGGGTACAACGTGACCTGACCCGACGCCACGAACCAGCCGGCGCCCACGTGCGCCGGGTTCATGCTGGCCAGCACCGGGCGCAGCGCGTAGTCCACCGCGAGCACGTGGGCCGGTGACCCACCGGTGACCACCGGCAGCAGCACCTTGCCGGACAACGCGAACTGCGGCAGCAGGTCCAGGAACGTCTTGAGCAGTCCGGAGTAGGCCGCCTTGTAGACCGGTGAGCCGATGACGACGGCGTCGGCGGCCTCGACCGCGGCCACCGCCGCGGCGATCGCGGGGTCGGTGACGTCGGCGGCGAGCAGCGCACCGGGCGGCAGGTCGCGCAGCGGCAGTACCTCGACCTCGTGGCCGCGGCCGGTGAGCCGGCGTCCGACGTACGCCAGCACGCCGTCGGTGCGGGACGGGGTCTGCGGGCTGCCGGAGATCGAAAGGATGCGGGCCATCGGTGTGTCCTCTTCAGTGTCGGTGCGGGTGGAGCCGGGGTGTCCCGGTCCGGGCGAAGCCGCCCGGACCGGGACGGGCCAGGAGGTCAGGTCGTGGGCTTGGGCCGACCCTCGGGGGTCAGCTCCGACGACTCGACCGCGTCACTGCCGATCGCCCAGCGGTCGAGCACCTTCTGGTAGCTGCCGTCGGCGATGGTGTGGTCGATGGCGGCCTGGAAGGCCTCGGCCAGACCGTTGCCCTTGAGCGTCAGGGTCGCGATCTTGCCCTGCAGGGCGTCGCCGGCACCGGAGAAGCGACCGACCACCTTCGTCTCACCGGTGACCGCCGCGTGGTACTCCGCGGTCGGGTTCGGCCCGAGGTACAGATCGATCCGGCCGGACGACAGCGCCAGGTAGTAGTCGGTGGCGTTCTGGTAGTACTGGATGTCCACCGGCGCGAGACCGGCGGCGATGTTGGCCTCGTTCCACTCCACCAGCAGTGCCTCCTGGTTCGTCCCCGAGCCCACGGCGATCGAGAGTCCGGCCACGTCAGCGGGCTTCGTGATCGTGAGGTCGCTGTCGGCGCGGGCTTCGAAGGCCAGGTTGTCCAGCCGGTAGGTGGCGAAGTCGTACTTCTCCTTACGCTCCTCGGTGACGGTCACGTTGGAGATGAAGGCGTCGACCTCGCCGGAGTCGACGCGGACGAAGTTCTGCGCCCAGTCGGCCGCCTGGATCTCGACCTTCAGGCCCAGGACGTCGGCGAGGAGGTAGGTGAAGTCCACCTCGCTGCCGATGATGGTGGTGTCGTCGGTGGCGTAGAAGCGCAGCGGCGGGGCGGTGCCGGCGGAGCCGGTGACGATGAGCGTGCCGCGGTCGCGGATCTCCTG
>JBQGEH010000864.1:0-1748 GCA_052039515.1 Nakamurella sp.
CCCGCCACGTCTACGCGCGCCTCGGCACCCGCACCCGGTCCGCCCTGCGCGCCGCGCCCGCCCGTGCGGCGACCGGCTGGGACGAGCCGTGGCCGGCCGAGATGGCGTGCGTCGACGCGTGCGTCACCGAGCTGCAGGACGACGGCTGGCTGGTGAACCAGACCCGGATGTGGCTGTCCTCGCAGTGGACGGTCCGCGCCGGGTACGACTGGGCGGCCGGGGAGTCGGAGTTCTTCGCGCACCTGCTCGACGGCTCGCGGGCCGCCAACCGTGTCGGCTGGCAGTGGACGGTCGGCGCGGGCACCGGCAAGCCCTACGGGTTCTCCCGCTGGCAGGTGCGCAAGCGGGCGCCGCAGCTGTGCACGGACTGCGCGCTGTCGAACGACTGCCCGATCGAGCACTGGCCGTCGGACCCGCCGTCGCACCCGGCGCCGGAGCACGATCCGCGGCTGCGCAGCGATCCCGACCCGGAGGCCACCGGCGGCCCGGCGGAGCCGGTGGTCGAGGGCGAGCCGGACGCGGTGTGGCTGACCGCGGAGTCGCTCGGCGACGCCGACCCGGCGCTCACCGCGCACCCCGACCTGCCGGCGGTGTTCGTGTTCGACGAGCCGTTGCTGCGACGACTGCGCCTGTCCGGCAAGCGACTGGTGTTCCTGACCGAGACGCTCGCCGACCTGGCGACCCGGCGCGAGGTACGGGTGCACCTGGGCACGCCGGGCGAGGAGCTCGCGGACACCTCCGTCGCGGTGACGCACGCCCCGGTGCCCGGGTTCGCGCGGCACCGCGCCGCCGTCGCACCGGTCGCCGTCCATCCGTGGCCGTGGCTGTACCGCCCGCACGCCGGACCGGTCACGTCGTTCACGGCCTGGCGCAAGCGCCTCCCCCGCCGGCGCTGACCGGCACCGACCCCGGGTCAGCGCGTCACGGTCGTGGAACGGACCTGGTAGTTGTTGCCCAGAGCCGGGTCCTGGGTCCGCGTGGAGATCACCCCGCCGCCGACGGCCTTCGCGCCACGGCCGTTCGGGGCGACGGTGACCGTGATCGAGTAGGTCACCGAGGCGTTCGGCGCGATGGAGGCGGCGGTGAACCCGACCGCCCGCCGGTTGGCCGCGACCGCGCCGCCGCCGGCACCGGTCACCGACATCCCGTCGGGCAGCGCGATGCCGGACGCGACCCGGCTCGCGGTCGCCGGGCCGGTGTTGCGCACGGTCAGGGTCACCGGAACCGTCGAGCCGGCCCGGGCCGACGCCGGGACGGTCAGCGTCGCGGCCAGGTCGGCCCGGTTCGGTACCGGCGGGGCGGCGGTCACCGTGATCGTGACGATCGCCGGGGCGGACGTGGCGGTGCCGTCGGAGGCCCGGTAGGTGAACGTCGTGCTGCCGGAGAAACCGGCCGGCGGGGTGTAGGTGAACCCGCCGTCGGCGGCGAGCGCGACGGTGCCCTGCGTCCCGGTCGTGTCCAGGCCGGTGGCGGTCAGCGTGGTGTTCGCGTCCGGGTCGGTGTCGTTGCCGAGCACGCCGGGGGCGGGGACCGTCAACGGGGTGTCCTGCGCGGTCGAGTAGGGATCGGCGTTCGCGGTGGGCGGGGTGCGCTCCTCGGTGTGGTATCGCAGGTCGAGCGTGGCCACCCGGCCGCCGAGCCCGGCGAGCGTGTCCCCGTCGCCGGTGCTGGCGCCGCCGGTCGGGACGCCCGTGCCGATGGTCTTGCCGGTCAGCGGGTCACCGCCGTTGTTCGTGATCACGACGCCG
>JBQGEH010000865.1:0-2421 GCA_052039515.1 Nakamurella sp.
GGGGGCGGGCCCCCCCCCCCCCCCGGCCGGGGCCCGCGGGGCCGCGGCAGGGCCCCCCCCCCCCCCCGCGGTGCGGGTCCCGGTCGGACGACCGGGTGGGTGCTCAGGCGGCGCGTGTCCGCAGCTCGGTGTAGTCCAGCCGGTCGACGACCCGGGTGCCGCCGAAGTCGTGGCCGGCGGTGTTGGCGTTGGGGAACGCGACGGTCGCCACCCCGGCCTGCTCGGCGGCGCGGACGCCACCCAGGTTGTCCTCCACGGCCACCGCGTCCGACGGGTCCTCGCCGAGGGCCTCCAACGCGTAGCGGTAGACGGCCGGGTCGGGCTTGGGACGGTCGACGGCGGTCTTGTCCAGCACGAGATCGAAGTCCTCGGCGCTGATGTCGGGCAGCGCCTCGAGGAGGGCGGCGACGTTGGCCGGGGAGGTCGTGGTCACCAGCGCGACCCTGGCCCCCGTCCGGCGGGCCTCGCGGAGCGTCTCGAGCACGCCGGGACGCCACTGCGCACCGCCCTTGGCCAGGTTGCGCTGGAAGATCTTCGACTTGGTGGCGTGCACCGCGTCGGCGTCGACCTCCTCGCCCCGCTCGGCGGCGTAGGCGGCGATGCGGTCCGCACCACCGTTCTCCTCGAGCATGGCCACGTAGGAGTCACGGTCCCACTGCCAGTCGAGGCCGTGCTCGGCGAAGGCCTCGTTGAACGCGGCGCGCTGGAGTTCGGACGTATCGGCGACGACGCTGATCGACCCGAGAAGCAGTGCAGACATGGAAGGCTCGTTTCCCTTGGTTGGACCGTCCTCCTGGACTCTCCTTCCCTTCCCGCGGCGGGCCCGGCGGAAACAGACGCCGGACGGCGCCGTCCGCGGACCGACCGCGGTGGCGGTCCTACGCTGGACCGGTGACGACCTCCGAACCGGCCGGTCCCGGCACCCCGCGGCAGCACCCCGACGAGCCGCACGACGGCGCGTTGTCGTCCCGGCTCAACTGGCTGCGCGCCGGGGTTCTCGGCGCCAACGACGGCTTCGTCTCGCCCGCCGGTCGGGGGGTCGGCGGGGCCGCGGCGACCACCGACCGTGGGGTGATCGCCACCGCCGGGGTGGCCGGGCTGGTGGCCGGCGCGGTGTCGATGGCCCTGGGTGAGTACGTCTCGGTCAGCACCCAGCGCGACACCGAGCGGGCGCTGCTGGCCAAGGAGCGCCGCGAGCTCGCCGAGAGCCCCGACGAGGAACTCGCCGAGCTCGCCGCGATGTACCAGGCGAAGGGCCTGTCCGCGGCGACCGCGGAGCAGGTGGCGCGCGAGCTGACCGCCCACGACGCGTTCGCCGCCCACGTCGACATCGAGCTGGGCATCGACCCGGACGAGCTGACGAACCCCTGGCAGGCGGCCGGCGCCTCGGCCCTGTCGTTCACCCTGGGCGCCGCCCTGCCGCTGCTGGCCATCCTGCTGCCGCCGGCCGCGGCCCGGATCCCGGTCGCCTTCATCGCCGTGCTGCTGGCCCTCGCGCTCACCGGATCGATCAGCGCCCGCCTCGGCGGCGCCGGTCAACGGCGCGCCGTGCTGCGGGTGGTCGGCGGCGGCGCGCTGGCCATGCTGGTGACCTTCGGCATCGGGCAGCTGCTGGGCGCCACCGGCCTCTGACCCGCCCGGCACGAGCCCGGAAAATCGCCCGTCCGGAGTATTGGCACTCTCCGTCGTCGAGTGCTGATAATGGTGACTGTAGCTGTACCGCAGTAGATCTCGGTGATCCGACCCGAGCGGCTGCGGCTCACACCACGTCCCCGGACGGTCCGGGGACGGACCGTGAGGAGGTGGTTGGTGTGGCTACTCGCTTCGATCCCTTCCGTGAGTTCGAGCGTCTCTTCGACCAGGCCCAGGCCACGAACCGGGCGGCGACGGCGATGCCGATGGACCTGTTCCGGACCGGTGACCACTTCGTCATCCGGGTCGACCTGCCCGGCGCGGATCCCGGCTCCATCGACGTCAGCGTCGACGACCGGATGCTGACCATCCGCGGTCAGCGCATGGTCGCCGAGGACGGTGACACGCAGTGGCTGGTGCACGAGCGCCCGTCCGGCACTTTCGCACGGCAGATCGCGCTGGGCCGCGGGGTGGCGCTCGACGACATCTCCGCGACCTACACCGACGGTGTGCTGACGCTGACCGTCCCGGTCGCGGCCGAGGCCAAGCCGCGGCGCATCGAGGTCGCCCACGGTGCCGGAACCGAGACCCGGGAGGTGGGCGACGGTTCCGCCGCCGACGACAGCCGGGTCGTCACCTCCGGCTGACCGGTCGTCCCGTCTCGCCACCGTCGTCTCTCAACCGTCGTCCCGACAGGAGGGAGGTCCGATCAGCGGTCACACATCCTGCACAGCAGCGGACGCCCCCGACCCCCGAGGCGGCGCGGGGCCCCCCGGGGTCAGGCTCGGG
>JBQGEH010000866.1:0-4684 GCA_052039515.1 Nakamurella sp.
GCCGCCTACGCCGAGCGCTTCGCCGGTGACCTGGCCGGCGTCGGCCGCACGATCGACTATCTGCACGAGCTCGGCGTGACCTACCTGCACCTGATGCCGCTGCTCACCCCGCGGGAGGGCGACTCCGACGGCGGCTACGCGGTCGCCGACTACCGCAGTGTGCGGGCCGACCTCGGCACGGTCAACGACCTCCGCGACCTCGCGACCGCGCTCCGGCACTCCGGGATCAGCCTGGTGCTGGACCTGGTGCTCAACCACGTCGCCCGCGAGCACGAGTGGGCGGTCAAGGCCCGGCAGGGCGACCCGAAGTACCGCGACTACTTCTACGTGCTCACCGACCGGGACGAGGTCGACGCCTTCGAGGCGACCCTGCCCGAGGTGTTCCCCGACTTCGCGCCGGGCAACTTCAGCTGGGACGAGGACCTGCAGGGCTGGGTGTGGACCACCTTCAACGAGTTCCAGTGGGACGTCCGGTGGAGCAACCCGGACGTGCTGTACGAGTACGCCGACATCGTGTTGTTCCTGGCCAATCTCGGGGTCGAGGTGCTGCGGATGGACGCCATCGCGTTCATGTGGAAGCGGCTGGACACCAACTCGCAGAACCAGCCCGAGGTGCACGCGATCGCCCGCACGCTGCGGGCGCTGGCCCGCATCGCCTGCCCCGCGCTGGCGTTCAAGGCCGAGGCGATCGTGGCGCCGCAGGACCTCGTCCAGTACCTCGGGCAGGGCCGCCACTACGGCAAGGTCAGCGACATCGCCTACCACAACTCGCTGATGGTGCAGATCTGGTCGATGCTCGCGGCCGGCGACGTCCGGCTCGCGGTCGAGGCGCTGCGTGGCCTGCCGCCGGTACCGCCGACGACGTCGTGGGTGACCTACGTGCGCTGCCACGACGACATCGGCTGGGCCATCGACGACACCGACGCCTGGCGGTCGGGCCTGAGCGGCTGGGACCACCGGAAGTTCCTGTCCGACTGGTACAGCGGCGACCACCCCGGGACGCCCGCGCGGGGGCTGGTCTTCCAGAGCAACCCGGCCACCGGCGACCGCCGGATCAGCGGCACCACCGCGAGCCTGGTCGGCATGGAGGCGGCGCTGGCCGCCGGCGACGGCGCGGCGGTGGACACCGCCATCGCCCGGATCTCGCTGACCTATGCGCTGATCATGGGCTGGGGCGGCATCCCGGTGATCTGGTCCGGCGACGAGCTCGCGCAGCTCAACGACCCGGACTGGGCGGCCGAGCCCGGTCACGAGGCGGACAATCGCTGGGCGCACCGCCCGCGGCTGGACTGGGAGCTCGCCGAGCGGCGGCATGAGCCGTACAGCATCCAGCAGCGGGTCTTCGACGCACTGGCCCACCTGCAACGGGTGCGGTCGCAGCAGCCGCAGTTCCACGCGTCGGTGCCGCCGCGGATCACCGAGGTGTACGACCAGTCCGTGCTGCCGGTGCTGCGCGAGCACCCCCTCGGGCCGCTGCTCGGGCTGTACAACGTCAGCGGCGACTGGCGCTCCTACCCGCGTCAGGCGCTGGCGGCGCTCGGCCTCGGCGACGGCGTCGACCGGGTGTCGGGGGAGCCGCTGTCGTGGGGCGACGACGGCAACCTGTGGCTGCCGCCCTACGGCTTCCGCTGGATCACCGCGCGCTGACCGGTCCGGTCCGGTCCCGCCGGTCGTGGTCGGCGGAGCGTGGCGCCGGGAGCCCGGGGTCTCCGACGGCAGTCGCCGCCGGGCCGGTCGCGGCGGGGCCGCCCTCGGCGGACACCCGGGCGATGCGGCGCAGCGCGACCAGCAGCGCGTCGTCGAGCACGGCGGCGAGGACCGCGTGCTCGGCCGTCCGACGGCCCTCGGTGCTCGCGGCGTCGGCGCCGTCCGTGTCGGGGGCGGCGACGTGCGGCTCGGCGACGTGCGGCTCGGCGACGTGCGGCTCGACGTCGGCGGTGAGGGCGGCCGCCGCGGCGAAGGCCCGCATCGACACGGCCGTGTGGTCCAGCCCCAGCTGGTGCATCAGGCCCAGGACGGACGCCGCGGTCAGCCGGTTGTCCTCGTTGCCGGTGAGCCGCCAGCCGCGCTCCCGCATCACCGTGTCCACGAGCTGGTAGCGGGGCTGCACCCCCGCGGCGGGGCGTTCGGCGACGCGGGCGGTGAGCGTGCGCGAGAGCAGGGCGAACAACGGCGCGGGACCGGTCGCGGTGCCGGTCCGGCCCTCCGCCCGGTCGGTCTCGTCGGCCAGTGCGAGCATGTCCGACACGGTGGCCAGCGAGTACCCGCCCAGTTCGGTCAGGCAACGGATGAGGGCGAGTCGGCGGACGTGCTGCTCGTCGTACTGGGACTGGTTGGGACTGGTCCGCAGGCCCGGCGGCAGCAGTCCTTCCCGCAGATAGAACTTGATGGTGGGCACCGGCACGCCGGAGGCCCTGCTCAACGCCGCCATCCGCATTCCGGGATTGTAGACAGCAGGCCCGTCCTCCGTTCGCCGTTCAGAACGAATGGTGCACTGACACTGCGTGACGGGTGCGGACGGCTGAATCGCGTTGTGCCCCCGGAGTTGACCCGAACGGGTTCACCGCTGCCGGTGGCGGCGCACTCGCCCCGACGAGTCTCCGTCGGGCGCCGAGGCGGTGGTGACGGCTCGCCGGGACCGGTCGTCGGGCACGGGTCCATACTGGCCGGATGCCGGAGCTTCCCGAGATCACCGCGCTGGGCGCCTTCCTCCCCGAGCACGCCGCGGACGATCCGATCGCGTTCGTGCAGCCGGCCGCGATGGGGCTGCTGGCGACCGTGCAGCCGCCGATCGGGGCGCTGGTCGGGGGCACCATCACCGCGGTGGGCCGGCACGGGAAGTTCCTCGACATCACGGTCACCGGTGGGTCCGCGCCCGAGCCGCTGCACCTGATCCTGCACCTGGCGCGGGCGGGCTGGCTGCGCTGGTCGGACGCGATGAGCACGGCGATGGTGAAACTCGGCGGCCCGATCGCGCTGCGGGTGCGGTTGACGTCCGGGTCCGGGTTCGACGTCACCGAGGCGGGGACCAAGAAATCGGTCACCGCGTGGGTGGTGACCGATCCGATGACGGTGCCCGGGGTGGCCCGCCTGGGGCCGGACGCCCTGCAGATGACCTACGACGAGTTCGCCGCCCTGGCCGCGGCGTCGTCCGCGCAGCTCAAGTCGTTCCTGCGGGACCAGAACCTCATCGCCGGTATCGGCAACGCCTACTCCGACGAGATCCTGCACACCGCGCGGCTCTCTCCGTACCAGGCCGGGAAGCGGCTGACCGAGGAGGAGACGCACCGGCTGTACGACGCGATGCGGTCGGTGCTCATGGAGGCGATCGAACGTTCGGTCGGGCAGGAGGCGGCCCGGCTCAAGGGGGAGAAGCGCACCGGTCTGCGGGTGCACGCCCGGTTCGGCCAGAAGTGCCCGGTCTGCGGGGACACCATCGCCCAGGTCGAGTTCGCCGACCGGACGTTCCAGTACTGCCCGACCTGCCAGACCGGCGGGCGGAAGCTCGCCGACCGGGCGATGTCGCGTCTGCTGAAGTGACACCCGTTCGACCGCCGGGGCCGGGTGCGGTTGGATGGGGTGCATGACCGAACTCCAGAAGCCCACCGTCGACGCCCCCACCGGCCCGGCGCCGACCGAACTCGAGATCACCGACATCACCGTCGGCGACGGCGCCGAGGCCCAGCCCGGCTCGACCGTCGACGTGCACTACCTGGGCGTCTCCTTCGACACCGGTGAGGAGTTCGATTCCTCCTGGAGCCGCAACCAGTCGATCAACTTCCCGCTCCGCAGCCTGATCGCCGGCTGGCAGCAGGGCATCCCGGGCATGAAGGTCGGCGGTCGCCGGCAGCTGGTCTGCCCGCCGCAGCTGGCGTACGGCCCGAAGGGTGGCGGACACCCGCTGTCCGGCCAGACGCTGATCTTCGTCATCGACCTGCTGGGCGTGAAGTAGTCCCTCGTGTGACGTCCGTCCGATCGTGACCCGAACGGCGCCGGTGGAGCATCCCACCGGCGCCGTTCGGGCATCCAGAGGGCCATGACGTTTCCGCACGTGCCGCCCCGGCTGCCCCGGCCGGTGATCTTCGACCAGGTCTGGGCCGACCTCACCTTCCTGCACTGGGCGGTCGACCCGGCCGACGTCGCGCCCTACCTGCCGCCCGGCACCCGCCCGGACGTGTGGACCGACGGGGCCACCCACGTCGGCCTGGTGCCGTTCCGGATGGCGTCCGCCGGCCCCGGGACCGGGTTGCCGGTGCCGTACTTCGGGTCGTTCCTGGAGACCAACATCCGGCTGGACTCGGTGGACGACGAGGGCCGGCACGGCGTGGTGTTCCGGTCGCTGGACGCGACCCGGCTGGCCGTGGTGGTGCTCGCCCGCTGGGGCATCCGCATCCCGTACCAGTGGTCACGGATCTCGCTGGCCGCCGCCGGGCCGGTGCGGGTCTACCGGACGGCCCGCCGCTGGCCACGGCCGCGGGCGACCAGCGAGGTCGCCATCGAGATCGGCGCGCCGACGGAGGTGACGCCGTTGGAGGCGTTCCTCACCCGGCGGTGGGGGATGCACAGCGGTCTCGGCCGCCGCACGATGTGGACCCCGAACCGACACGAACCGTGGCCGGTGCACGAGGCGACCCTGCGGCACCTCGACGACGGTCTCGGGGCGGCGGCCGGGTTCCCGCTGTCC
>JBQGEH010000867.1:0-1605 GCA_052039515.1 Nakamurella sp.
CGACGGCAGCGCCCCGGCCACGCCGGTGAGGATGCGACCGAGCCGGGAGACCAGGCTGATCCAGGGCCGGACCTCGTCGGAGACCGGGCCGGCGGCGGCGACGTTGACCGCGTCCGGCACGAAGTCGCCGCGCAGCGCGAGTCGCACGGACCGGGCCACCGCGGTGCCGGCCTTGTCCTGCGCCTCCTGGGTGGAGGCCCCCAGGTGCGGGGTGACCACGACGTTCTTCAGGCCCAGCAGCGGGTTGTCGGCGGTGGCGGGCTCGGTGACGAACACGTCGATACCGGCACCCCCGATGCGGCCCTCGCGCGCCGCGTCGGCCAGCGCCTGCTCGTCGATGAGCCCACCGCGGGCGGCGTTGACGATGATGACGTTCGGCTTGACGGTCTTGAGCTCCTCCACGCCGATCAGCCCGAGGGTCTCCTTGGTCCGCGGCAGGTGGATGGAGATGATGTCGGACTCGGCCAGCAGGGTCTTCAGGTCGACCAGCTGCACGCCCAGCGCGGCCGCCCGGGCCGGCTGCAGGTAGGGGTCGTAGGCGATGACGGTGGTGTCGAACGCGGCCATGCGGGCCGCGAACAGCTGCCCGATCCGGCCGAAACCGACCACGCCGACGGTCTTCTCGGCGATCTCGACCCCGGTGTAGGCCGACCGCTTCCACAGCCCCTGCTGCAGCGAGGCGTTCGCGTCGGCGGTGCGGCGGGCGACGGCGAACAGCAGCGCCACGGCCTGCTCGGCGGCGGAGACGATGTTGGACTGCGGGGCGTTGACGACCAGCACGCCGCGGGCGGTGGACGCCGGCACGTCGACGTTGTCCAGCCCGACGCCGGCGCGCGCGATCACCTTGAGCTTCGGCGCCGCGGCCAGCGCCTCGGCGTCCATCCGGGTGGCGGACCGGATGAGCACCGCGTCGGCGTCGGCCAGCGCCGGCAGCAGCGCGGAGCGGTCGGCGCCGTCGACGTGCCGGACCTCGACCTCGGACCCGAGCGCCTCGATGGCGGACGGAGCCAGCTCTTCGGCGATCAGTACGACAGGCAACGACACAGGGACTCTCCGGCTCACGGTCGGGCAGGTACACAGGTCGGACCGGTCCGGGGACCGGACCCGCCCCTCGGCGACCAGGCGATCCGGTCCCCGCACCCTGCGGCTCGCGACGGACGGGCCCGCGAGCCGATGCGCGGACCGGCGATCAGCTTCCCCATGCTAGCCCGCGCCCTGCCCCCGAACCGCATCTGCATACGGCCGTTCGGGTGACAGAACAGCGCTTCGTGACGCGACGGTCACGGATCTCCCGGCAGAGGGGGCGCTCCAGCACGCCCGACCGGGGTGAGGGGCACGCCGCACCACCGTGCTGTGGACAACCCCGTCGCTCGGTCGGCACTTCGTCCTACCGTCGCCGGACCGCCGCCTTCGAGGGGCCGCCGACACCGGTCGACGGGCGAGTGGCGTCGACCTCCGAGGGGGAACTCATGTCCGTCGTCGCACTGCCGGCACCGCCCGGCGCCACCCGCCCCGCCACGACCGGGCGGGCGGCGGGACCTCCCACCGCCGTCGCCGTCGCGGTCGCCATCTGCCTGCTCACCGCGATCGTGATGACCGGCACCG
>JBQGEH010000868.1:0-9244 GCA_052039515.1 Nakamurella sp.
GGCTCGCTCACCATCTTCGCGTCGGCGCTGGTGGAGACCGGCTCCGCCGGTGACACGGTGATCTTCGAGGAGTTCAAGGGCACCGGCAACGCCGAGCTCAAGCTCGACCGCCGCATCGCCGACAAGCGGGTCTTCCCGGCCATCGACATCGACCAGTCCTCCACCCGCAAGGAGGACCTGCTGATGTCGCCGGACGAGCACGCCGTGGTCATCAAGCTGCGCCGCGTCCTGGGCGCGCTCGAGTCGCAGGCGGCGCTGGACCTGGTGCTCGGCCGGCTGCGCAAGACCCGCAGCAACGTCGAGTTCCTCATGCAGGTCGCGGCCACGACGCCGAACGCCGACCGGGACTGAGCATGACCGCGCACGACCCGACCCCCGCGGACCACGCGTCCGCGGGGGCGGTGCTGGACCTGCTCGGCCGCGCCCGGACGGTGCTGCTGACCACCGTCCGGAAGAACGGCACGCCGGTGGCGACACCGGTGTGGGTGGTCCGCGACGGGGACGAGCTCCGGGTCTGGACCAACCCGACCAGCGGCAAGGTGAAGCGGATCCGGCGGAACCCGTCGGTCACCCTGGTCCCGTGCTCGACCCGCGGGGAGCCGCGGGGCGAGGCGGTCCCGGGCACCGCCCGGGTGCTCGCCGACGACGAACTGCCCGGTCTGCTCGCCGCCATCCGCTCGAAGTACGGGTTGGCCGGTCGGGTCACCGTGCTGAGCAGTGTGATCGGCGCCTGGTTCGACCGACGCCCCCAGGGCGGGCTCGGCATCGTGCTCACCGGGCCCACGACGCGGACCCCGGAACAGACGCAGACCCCGGAATAACCGGCCGGACCGTCGCGTTTGGACTCACCGTGGGCCGATCTGGCACACTGGACGACTGTCCACCGGTACCGGTTCACGATCCCGCAGCGACGCTGCCGCCCCCTGTGCGGGGGCACGGATCGACCCGGCGACCATCCCGAGAAGAGGAACTGTCATGAAGGCTGGGATCCACCCCACCTACCACGAGACCCAGGTCAGCTGCGGCTGCGGGAACTCGTTCACCACGCGGTCGACCAAGGCCGACGGCACCATCGCCGTCGAGGTCTGCTCGAACTGCCACCCGTTCTACACCGGCAAGCAGAAGATCCTCGACACCGGTGGGCGCGTCGCCCGCTTCGAGGCGCGCTACGGCAAGCGCACCCGATAGCTGCTGTCCAGCGCCCGTCCCGCTCTCCCCGGAGAGCCGGACGGGCGCTGTTGCGTTTCCAGCCGACCTGACCCCGAAAGGCCCCCGATGACCAGCCCCGCGAAGCCTGCCGCCGAACTCGTCCGCGAGTACGCCGAGCTGGAGGAGCGGCTGGCCGACCCGGCGATCCACTCCGACCAGGGACTGGCCCGCAAGCTGGGCCGCCGCTACGCCGAGCTCGGCCCGATCGTGGCCACCGCCAAGGCGCTCGACCAGGCCCGCGGCGACCTGGCCACCGCCCGCGAGCTCGCCGCCGAGGACGCGTCCTTCGCCGACGAGGCCGCCGCGCTCGAACCGCAGGTCGTGAAGCTCGAAACCTCGCTCGTGGAGTTGCTCGCCCCGCGCGACCCGGACGACGCCAAGGACGTCATCGTCGAGGTCAAGGCGGGGGAGGGCGGCGACGAGTCCGCGCTGTTCGCCGGCGACCTGCTGCGGATGTACCTGCGCTACGCCGAGCGGCGTGGCTGGAAGACCGAGGTGCTCTCGGCCAGCGACTCCGACCTGGGCGGTTACAAGGACGTCACCGTCGCGGTGAAGTCCAAGGGCACCCCGGCCCCCGCCGACGGTGTCTGGGCGCGGCTGAAGTGGGAGGGCGGTGTGCACCGGGTCCAGCGGGTACCGGTCACCGAGTCGCAGGGCCGCATCCACACCTCGGCCGCCGGCGTGTTCGTCTCGCCCGAGGTCGAGGACGTCGACGAGGTCACCATCGACCCCAACGACCTGCGGATCGACGTGTTCCGCTCGTCCGGCCCGGGTGGCCAGTCGGTGAACACCACCGATTCCGCGGTGCGCATCACCCACCTGCCCACCGGCATCGTGGTCTCCTGCCAGAACGAGAAGTCCCAGCTGCAGAACAAGGAGCAGGCGATGCGCATCCTGCGGTCCCGGCTGCTCATCGCCGCCCGGGAGGCCGCGGACGCGCTGGCCGCCGACGCCCGTCGTTCGCAGGTGCGCACGGTGGACCGCTCCGAACGGGTCCGCACCTACAACTTCCCGGAGAACCGGATCGCCGACCACCGCGTCGGCTACAAGGCCTACAACCTGGACGCGGTGCTCGGCGGGGACCTCGACGGGGTCCTGGACGCGCTGGAGACCGCCGACCGCAACGAACGACTGGCAGGAAGCCACTGATGAGCCGTGAATCGCTGCGCGTCGCCGTCATGGAGGCGACGACGAAGCTCACCGAGGCCGGGGTCGCCTCCCCGCAGGTGGACGCCGAGCTGCTGGCCGCCCACCTGCTCGGGGTGGAGCGGACCCGGCTGGGCATGACCCCGCTGGTCGAACACAGCTGGGTGGCCGACTACCGGGCGCTCGTCGACCGCCGCGCCCAGCGCATCCCGCTGCAGCACATCATCGGCCAGGCGCACCTGGGGAAGGCCGCCGTCCTCGTCGGTCCGGGTGTGTTCACCCCGCGGCCGGAGACCGAGGTGCTGCTCGAGTGGGCCCTCGACGCGATCACCGGGGTGAAGAATCCGCTGGTCGTGGACCTGTGCTCGGGAACGGGGGCGATCGCCATCGCGATCTCGCTGGCCCGGCCGGACGCGACCGTCATCGCCGTCGAGAAGGACGCGGGGGCGCTGAGCTGGGCGCGGCGCAACGTCGACCGCCACCAGCGGCACGGCGGCACGCCGGTCACGCTCCGCGGCGGCGACATCTTCGACGAGCGGCTGCTGTCCGACCTGGACGGCAAGGCGGATCTGGTCACCGCCAACCCGCCGTACGTGCCCGAGGGCACCCCCGTCGAACCGGAGGTCGCCCACCACGACCCGGGTGTGGCGGTGTTCGCCGGGGACGACGGCCTGTCGGTGATCAAGCCGATGATCAGCGTCGCCGCCGCGTTGCTCAAGCCGGGCGGGTCACTGGCCTTCGAGCACGACGACACCCAGGGCGTCAGCGTCCCGGCGCTGCTCGCCGCGCGGCGGGTGCTCGCCGGGGTCGAGGACCACGTCGACCTCAACGGCCGCCCGCGGTTCGTCACCGCCCGCCGGGTCGCCCTGCAGCACTAACCTGGGTCGGTCCGTCCGCACCGTGCACAGAAAGAGCCTCCGAACGTGACCGTCTTCGACTGCCTCGACCCGGTGAGCCGCCGGGAGGGTCTCGACGCCGCGACCACGGCCGCCCGCGGCGGCCGGCTCGTCGTGCTGCCGACCGACACCGTCTACGGCATCGGCGCCGACGCCTTCAGCCCGTCCGCCGTCCGCGACCTGCTGGCCGCCAAGGGCCGTGGGCCGGACATGCCGACGCCGGTCCTCATCGGGTCCGTGGGCACTCTGGACGGGCTCGTCGTCGCGGTGCCGCCGCGGGCCCGGCTGCTGATGGACGCGTTCTGGCCGGGTGGGCTGTCGATCATCCTGGAGCACGCCCCGTCGCTGTCGTGGAACCTGGGCGACACCCGCAACACGGTGATGGTCCGGATGCCGCTGGAGCCGGTCGCGCTGGAACTGCTGCGTGCGGTCGGTCCGATGGCGGTGAGCAGCGCGAACATCAGCGGGCGGCCGCCGGCGACCTCGGCTCAGCAGGCCCAGGCCCAGCTCGCCGACAGCGTCTCGGTGTTCCTGGACAACGGACCCAGCCCGGTCGGCGTGGCTTCCACCGTGGTCGACCTGACCGGTGACGTGCCGCTGGTCCGCCGGATCGGCGCGGTCTCGGTCGAACAGCTCCGCGCGGTGCTGCCCGAGACCGAGGTGCCCGAGGAACTCCGGCCCGCCGAGCCGGCTCCCGACCTCACCAAGGGGTCCGCGGAGTCCACGGGGACCACGGGGCAAGCCGACGACGCCACCGACACCGCCGACCCGGCCGACCCGGCGCCCGACGAGGCCGGTGCCGGCCGCCCCCCGATGATGGAGGTCGACATGGACGAGCACGCGGATACCGGCCAGCCGGACGGTGCCGGCGACGCGCCCCCCGCCGACAGCACCGTGGAGTCCGGCCATGACCTCCCGCAGGGCGAGGGGGCGGGGATCGACACCACCGACACCCGGCCGGAACCCGAGCGGGACGGCGACCGCTGACGTCGGTCAGCCGGTGACGGTGCGGACCGCCGCCGGTCGTCGGGGGTACACCCCGTCCCGGACCAGCGCCATCACCAGCGCGCCCAGCGCCAGCGCGAACGCGAGTTGGCCGCTCATCCCGGTCACGCCGTAGCCGAACAACGCGACCATCGCCGGGGTCGGTGCCAGCCGGAGCCACCCGCGGTGGCCCCGCCGGTAGCCCACGACCAGAGCCAGCACCGTCAGCAGGACCAGCGCCCGCGCCGGGTGTTCCGCGCCGATCACCGTGGTCAGCTCGGGCTTCACCTCCAGCTGCGGGGTCCAGTACGGGTCGCAGGTGGTGGTCATCCAGCCGTCCGCGTCCCAGGAGTTCGAGCACAGGCCGGTGCCGTAGTAGGTGAACCCGAAACCGGCCTCCACCGAGTTCTTCCAGGGCAGGCCGAGCGACAGGGTGGCCGCGACCGCGGCGATGAGCAGCCAGCGCCGGGCGAGCGGACCGGGCCGCCCGCTCACAGCTGACGGCCGGGGGAGAGCCACAGCCCCAACGCCGCGGCGAAGGTGCCCATGGTGAGGACGAAGTTCTGACCGGAGGAGATGCCCGGCAGCACGATCAGCACCCAGAACACCACCAGCGCGGCCACCCCGACCGCGCCCACGCGCCAGGCACCGTCCGCCGGCCGCTGCTGCAGCCGGGCCGCGAGCGGCGCGAGCTGCACGACGGCGGCCAGGAAGGCGAACACCGCCCAGGTCGTCGTGGTGGCCCAGAGCGCCTTGTCGGCGAACGAGTCCCCGAACGGCAACGCCGCACCCAGCGGGATCAGTACGAGGGCGGCGGCCTGCAGCACCCCGGCGAGCAGCACGGTGCGACCGACCGCCGGTCGTGGGGGCGTGCCGTCGAACGCCGGATGACCGCCGGCGGGACCGTAGGCGCCGGAGTCGCCGGGGAAGCCCGGCTGGGGACCGCCGGCGTAGCCGGGGGGCGGGCCCGGCATCCCGGGCGCCGGTGCGAAACCGCCCGGGCCGGGCGGGAACGGCGCGCCGGACGCCGACGGGTGCGGCTGCGGGCCGGGCGCGAAGGACGGGGCGGGCGGGGGCTGGGTCATCGGGCACCTCTCGGTCGGGTGGTCCGGCAGTGGCTACCCAGCGTGACGACCGCAGCGGAGTGCGGCGACGGGCCGGGCGGCGAGGTACCGGGGTCTGGGTCGACCGGTCGTGCCGGTCCGTCCGTCCGATGGGGCGGGCGGCCGGAATGTTCCCGCCGCCGGTGATCCGGCCCCGGAGACACCTATGGCCGGACCGGCTCCCGAGGGAGACGTCCGGCGCTTCTGGTGCCCCGGCGGGGGCGGGCGGGTCCGGCGTGAACCTGTGTTGTCGGCGGTGCGGTGACCCGGCGTGGATCGGGCGGGTCCGGCGTGGACCCGGCGTGCGGTGGTGCGGTGACCCGGCGGGGGCGGGCGGGTCCGGCGTGGACCCGGGCGGATCGGTACGGCGGCGGCGGTCCGGCGTGGACCGTCGGGACGGCGGGTGCTGCTGACACTGCGGATGGTGCGGGTGCGGGCCGGTGGTGGGGGACCGCTGTCCGTCCGGGCGTCGGGCGGGGCGGGTCCGGTATCGGCCGGTCGACAATGAGATGCGCGGAACCCCGGTTTCGTCCCGCGATTCGTGCCGAATCTTTCCGGTGGTCCCGCGGTTACCCTGAGTCAGTGAATCCGTCGATCCCGGTGCGCGAGTACGCCCTCGTCTTCGCCACCGCGATCGCCGTCACCTACCTCGTCACCGGGGTCGTGCGCCTGTTCGCCACGCGCATCCGGGCGTTCTCGCCGATCCGCGAACGGGACGTGCACACCGTGCCGACCCCGCGGATGGGCGGTGTGGCGGTCTACCTGGGTGTCGCCGCCGCGGTGCTGATGGGCTACAACCTGCCGGCGCTGTCGGAGGCGTTCCGCAACAACACCGAGATCCTCGGCGTGCTGGTCGCCGGCGGGGTCATCTGCTTCGTCGGCGCCATCGACGACCGCTTCGACCTGTCCGCGATCACCAAGCTGGCCGGCCAGGTGCTGGCCGCCGGCCTGCTCGTGCTGTTCGGCGTGCAGTGGGTGCTGCTGCGCCTGCCGACCGCCGACGACGGCGAGGTCGGCAACATCTTCGTGCTCGGCCGCGACCAGGCGGTCATCCTCACCGTCCTGCTGGCCGTGCTGCTGACCAACGCGATGAACTTCATCGACGGGCTGGACGGCCTGCTCGCCGGCGTCGCGTTCATCTCCGCGGTGGCCGCCTTCGCGTTCTCGCTGTACGTCCTCTACCGCTCGGGCAACAACGGGCTCGCCCAGCCGCCGCTGATCGCCGCCGCGCTGGCGGGGGCCTGCCTGGGCTTCCTGCCGCACAACTTCTTCCCGGCGCGCATCTTCATGGGCGACTCCGGGTCGATGTTCATCGGCGTCACGATGGCCGCCGCGATCACCAGCACCGCCGGCAAGATCGACCCGCAGGCCCTCGGCACCCGGTCGTCGATCGCGCTGCTCGCGCCGCTGATCGTGGCGCTGGCGGTGGTGTTCATCCCGCTGCTGGACTTCTTCCTGGCCGTCGTGCGCCGGACCCGGGCCGGCCGCAGCCCGATGTCGGCGGACAAGAAGCACCTGCACCACCGGATGCTGCAGATCGGCCACACCCACCGCCAGGCGGTGCTGATCTTCTACCTGTGGGCGACGGTGTTCGCCGGTGGCGCGGTCGCGCTCGGCTTCTTCAACTGGCAGTTGGTGATCGGTCCCTGGCTGGGTGGTGCCCTGCTCGCGCTGGTCGTCTCGGCCCACCCCTGGTTGCGCGCCTCTAGACTGGGACGGTCGCGCACCGAGAGCGACGCCACGGCCGACTGACCGGCGCGTCCCCGCGACGCCCTCGTCGGCCACCGCCACCGGCCGCCGGGCCGGTCGCCCGAGAGGACGCCGTGCCCACACCTCCGCCGGACGCGCTGCCCCCGTTGCGGCTGGACTACGCCGCCCGGGCCGAGGCCCAGGCGCGCACCGGCGGTGCCTGGTCGCTGCGGCATCTGCGGCTGTGCTGGGGGGCGCTGGGCGTCGCCGGAGTGCTGATCACCGCGGCCGGGGCCCTGGTGGCGGGAGCCGGAGCGGCCGTCGCCGCGCTGATCGGGACGCTGATCGTCGGGCTGTTCTTCACCGTCTCCGCGGTCGTCATCGCCCGGGTCGGAGCCCGCAACCCCGGGGCGGTGATGTGGGCGGCGTTGGGCAGCTACGTGGTCAAGATGCTCGCCCTGTACGTCGTCGTCGCGGTGGTCCCGCAGGACGGCTGGCTGGACGTGCGCTGGCTGGCCGGCGCGGTCGGCCTGGGGCTGCTGGTCTGGCTGGCCGCCCACATGCGCTTTGTCTGGACAAACAAGATTCTCTACGTCGCGTCGAACTGACGTGACGCAGCCGTCACACCGTCGTGTTTCCGCACGCCAGGCGGGGTCCGGCGGCGATCGACGCGCGTGCTGAGGGTCAAAACGGGGTAAAACCCGGCCCCGCCGGTGCGGCGGGGCGCGGGGCGGACTGATAGTGTTCCCAGCGCCATGAAGACACGGTTCCTACCGCGCCAGCGCACCGAGGGCGCCGACATCGGTTGGTCCGTGATGACCACGCTGATCGGCGGTTTCGTGGTGTGGGGCGGCATCGGCCGGCTGCTGGACCTGTGGCTGGACACGCGACTCTTCACGCCCATCGGTCTCATCGTCGGCATGGCACTCGGGATCTACGCGGTGGTAGCCAGGTTCGGGCTCGCCGCTGCGCCCCCGCCGAAACAGTCTCAGCGCTACACACCCCGCGTTCCGCCGGCTCCGGTCGGCGCCCGAGAGGAGAACGAGTGAGTCTGACCCTGTCGTCCGCGATGCAGTTGCTCGCGGCCGAGGGCGAGCCGACCTTCAACCCGCCGACGGTCGAGCATTCCTTCTTCTTCGACAAGCTCGGTGACGGCACCGTCATCGCCTCCGTCAAGGCCATGGTCCTGCTGGTCCTCGGATCGGCCCTGATCATCGCCTTCTTCGTGGCGTCGGCGCGCAAGGCGGCCGTGGTGCCGTCCAAGTTCCAGTTCTTCGGCGAGTCCATCTACGGCTTCGTGCGCAACGGCATCGCCATCGAGGTGCTGGGCAAGCACGGCAAGAAGTGGGCCGGCTTCCTCGCCACGCTGTTCGTCTTCATCCTCGTGATGAACCTGTGGGAGCTCGTCCCCGTCGCCCAGCTGCCGGTGACCTCGCACTTCGCGATCCCGGTGTTCCTGGCGATGCTGGTGTGGGTGCTCTACAACGGCGTCGGCATCCGCAAGCACGGCTTCTTCGGCTACCTGAAGATGCAGACGATCATCCCGGGCGTGCCCGCCGCGATGCACCTGCTGCTGGTGCCCATCGAGTTCCTCTCCAACATCATCCTGCGGCCGTTCACCATGAGCGTCCGTCTCTTCGCCAACCTGTTCGCGGGCCACATGCTGGTCGCGGTGGCCGCGACCGGTCTGCTCTTCCAGCTCGAGTCCGGCGGCATCAACTACGCGATCGCCGTGCTGCCGGCCCTGGCCAGCGTCCTCCTCGTCTTCTTCGAACTGCTGGTCTGTGCCCTGCAGGCCTACGTCTTCACCCTGCTCGCGGCGATCTACCTCGAGAGCTCGCTCGCGGACTCGCACTAAGCTCCATCGCGCACCACCCGCTCGTCCTGTCCTCGTCTGTCCCGCCCAGAAGTGACTGATCCCCAGTCCGGGTCTCGCAGCTCCACCGAAAGGGAGAACGAACTCCATGTCTGCACTCCAGGCCACCACCCAGCTGGCTGAACTGACCGGCAACATCGGCACCGTCGGGTACGGCCTCGCGGCCATCGGCCCCGGCATCGGTGTCGGCATCGTCTGGGCGTCCTACATCCAGTCGACCGCCCGCCAGCCGGAGTCGGCCGGTCTGACCCGGACCTACGCGTTCCTCGGGTTCGCCGTGTCCGAGGCGCTCGCCCTCCTCGGCTTCGTGGTTCCGTTCATCCTCTAGTCCGCACGTCGCC
>JBQGEH010000869.1:0-4843 GCA_052039515.1 Nakamurella sp.
CGGCGTGGGTGGGAGAGCCGACGCGGCCCCGGTAGCGGCGGGCCGACAGTCGTTCCAGCAGGCCGACACCGGCGTACAGCACGAAGGACAGCAGGGTCACGATGACGACCTCCGTCCACAGCAGGTCGTACCGGGCCGAGGTCATGGACAGGATCATGTCGTACCCGAGGCCGTCACCGGTGGCGAGCCACTCGGCCAGCAACGCGCCGGTGAAGGCGAGCGGAGCGGCGATGCGCAGCGATGACAGCAGTCCACCCAGCGCCACCGGTGCCTGCACGAGCCTGAAGGTCCGCCACCGGTTCGCCCCGTAGGCGGCCATCAGGTCGGCCGAGTCCTTCGGGATGCGCTCCAGCGCCGACAGCACGGTGACCAGTGTCGGGAAGAACGTGACGAGGCCGCCGATGACGGCGACACTGCCGACGCCGCGGCCGGCCACCAGCACGATGAGTGGGGCCATGGCCACCATCGGCACCGTCCGCAGCGCCAGGACCACGCCCATGAACGCCGCCCGGAGGGTGGCCGACAGGGCGAAGGCCGACGCCGCCAGCACCGCGGCGCCGACCCCGGCGAGCAGTCCGACGGCGGCGTCACCGAGCGTGGTCATCGACAGCTCGAGCAGGCGTTCCCGCCGGTCCGGTCCGGCCGCCGGATCGGTGGTGAGGAAGGTCCACACGTCCAGCGGCGTCCGGCCGATGAACGGCGAGACCCCGGTGACCGACAGGAAGGTCGTCCACGCCAGCAGGACGGCGATCAACCCGGCCAGCGCCGCGACGACCGCGGACACCGCGGCCGGGACCCGACGGACGACGGCCCGCGGTGCGCCGGCGACGGACTGGGCGGTCAGGTCACGCGACCACGGCAGCAGCCACCGACCGGCCAGTCCGAGTACGCCGTAGGCGATCCCGGCCACCGCCGCGCCCACCAGGGCCACCGCCCAGGTCCGCGGGATCTGCATGGACTGCTGCGCACTGATCATCAGCACGCCGAGACCGCTGTCGGCGCCGATGTATTCGCCGATGACCGCACCGAGCAGGGCGGCGGGCGCGGCCACCTGCAGCCCGGCGAACAGGGCGGGCAGGGCGGCGACCGCCCGCACCTTGCGCAGGGTCGTCCACCGGCCGCCCCCCTGGGCGACGATGAGGTCGACGCTGGTCTGGTCGGCGGCGCGCAGGCCCGCGCCCGCGCCGACGAGGGTGGTGAAGAAGACCGACAGCGCGGCGAGCACGACCCGCGAGGTGTCCTCGGTGAACACGATCGCGAACAGCGGCCCGATGGCGACCACCGGCAGGCAGTAGGAGAACACCCCGAGATGCATGATGGGCCGGGCCGTCGTGGGCACCACGAGCGCGACCACCGCCAGGGCGACGGCGCTCAGGTTGCCCCACAGGTAGCCCTGGGCGGCGGCGGACACCGTCACCCACGTGTTGGTGGCATACAGACCGGCGCCGTCGCGGACCATCTGGTCGACGATCTGCACCGGGCCGGGGACCGTGCCACCGGCCCGCAGCACGGTCATCGACGCGAGTTGCCACAGCAGCAGGATGACCGCGGCGCCGATGGTCCCGGCGACCCGCGGGTGACGCAGCAGCCTCACGACATCGATTCCAGCGCCGCGTCCACCGGTTCGCGCGGCGCGGGGGCGGTGTGACGGTCCTCGTCCGACGGGTCCAGACCGTCGCCACCCAGCAGGGTCCGGACGTGGGCCGTCCACGGCGAGCCCTCCGGGTGCACTTCGCCGACCAGGCGGTGACCGCCGGCGGCCCACCAGAAGTCGGTGTCGCGTCCCCACTGCACGCCCCGCCGGGTGTGGTGGTCGACGTGCATCTGGCGGACCACGACCGAGCGTTCACCGCTGTCCACCACCGAGCTCGCCCAGAAGGCGAGCTCCATCGTCGAGCGGTCCTTCGGTGCGGTCGCCAGCAGCTTCACGGCATGCGCCGAGTACATCCAGCGCTCCAGATCGGTGGTCTGGCGGGCGCGTTGCTCGTTCATCGCGTACAGCAGCGCCGGTGCGTTCGGCAGACCCTCACCGACGTCCTCGACGGCGATGATCTCGAGCCGCCGCCACAACAGTTCCTCGGTCTGCACTCCGGTGCGGAAGAGCTCGTACGCGGCCAGGGTGGCCTCCTCGACGAGCCCGCGGCGGATGGACTTCTGCAGGACGGAGCGGATCTCGTCGACGCGGAAGCCACCGACGGTGACGGCGCGGCTCCAGATGTCGGCGTTCTGTTCGGGTTGCGGCACAGTGGTTCTCCCGGTCCGGGGGTGGTCAGGTGGGCGGGTGCCGCTCAGGCGGCGTGCACCTCGGTCAGCACGCTCATGTCGAACAGGTCCGGGGAGGCGGTGATGCCGCCGGCGGCCAGCGTCGCGATCGACTCCTGGATGAGCGCCGGCGTCATGGTGAACAGGCCGTTGGCCGTGGTGTCCGGGGTGACCATCAGGTCGTTGGACGCCGCGCACGACGCGGTCTGCCCGGCCAGGTCGAGACCGTTGTCCTTGCCGTAGGTCTCGACCGCGAGGCGGGCGCCGAGCGCGGGGTCGGCGATCGCGTCGGTCCAGCCCCGCACGTCGGCCTTCATGAACGCCACGATCTGCGCCCGAGTGGCCGGGTCGGCCAGGGCCGCGGCGCGCACCGTGTAGGTCCCGGTGGGCAGCAGGTAGCCGTGATCGGCGAGCAGCATGACCGTGATGTCGTTGCCCTTCTCCCGCAGCTGCACCGCGTCGTCGTTGGAGTAACCCCAGAATCCGTCCACCTCACCGGACACCAGCGGGGTGAGGTCGTGCTGCACCGGCACCTGGGTGAAGGTCGACGCGTCGACACCGCTCAACTTGAGGAAGGCGTCCCAGGCGACCTGGTTGACCGCCTGGATGCCGATCTTCTTGCCGGCCAGGTCGGCGGGGCTCGAGATGGGGTTGGCCATCGAGATGATGCTGAACGGGCTCTTCTGGTAGCTAGCCCCGATGATCCTGAGGTCGGCGCCGGCGGCGACGGCGTTGGCGGTGAAGTCCGGTGAGCTCTGGACGACGAGCGCCTTGCCCGATTCGGCGACCGCGTCGGTGGAGACGTTGGGCCCACCGGCCAACAGGTCGACCGCCAGCCCGGCATCGCGGTAGTAGCCCTTGCTGTCGGCGACGTACTCGCCGGCGAACTGGAAGTTCTTGATCCAGCTGAACTGGTACGCCATCGAGCTCGCACCGTCCGCGGCGGAGCTGGATCCGGTGGCGGTCGAGCTGCTCCCGCAGGCCGCGATCAGCGGCGTGCCGATGATCAGGCCGGATGCGGCGATGCTGGAGCGCAGGAAGGCGCGACGGTCCATGGTGTTCCTCCGGGCGACGACGGGCAGATGGGGGCGGGCGACCGCACTTCGCCGGACGGTCTTGACCACATCAAGATTGCAGCCGCACATTTCTGCTGGGTTTCCGCCGGTAACGTTTGCGGGTACCGCATCTCGCCCGGACGCCTCTCGACGACACGAAGAGGGCCGGCTGCACGTCGGAGCCGGTGACCCGAACCGGCCGGCGGGCCCGCCCCCGCCCCGTACTGTCGTGCGCGTGAAGAGATGGGCGATCCGTCGGACCCTGACGGCCGGTGTGTGGCGGCTGTTCCGCTGGCGGTTCGTCGGGGAGCCGACCGAGAGCCGGGCGGGCATCCTGGTCGGTGCGCCGCACACATCCAACTGGGACTACGTCGCCATGCTGGCGATCTGCTGGCGGTCCGGCATCGCGCCCAAGTTCCTGGGCAAGAAGGAGCTGTTCCGCGGCCCGATGGGGGTGCTGGCGCGGCTGTCCGGCGGTATCCCGGTGGACCGCGACAACCCGCACGCCCTGGTCTCCGAGCTCGTCGAGCTCGTCCGCCACGGCGAGGAGTTCTTCCTGGTCGTCGCGCCCGAGGGCACCCGGGCGAAGAAGGACTACTGGAAGTCCGGCTTCTACCGCCTGGCCGAGGACACCGGTCTGCCGGTCACCCTGGGCTTCATCGACCGCCCCACCCGTACCGCCGGCTGGGGACCGACCCTGCACGTCACCGGGGACGTCGCCGCCGACATGGACATCGTCCGCGCCTTCTACGCGGACAAGCAGGGCGTCCACCCGGCGAACCGCACCGAGCCGCGCTTCCGGGTCGAGCGTCCGACCCGGGCGGCGCTGGCCCGCCTCGAGCAGCCGGAACCGCCGACGGACTGAGCGTCCGTCCGGTACTAGTACCAAGGTCCGATACCGCACCGCACGCCTTCCACGGGACAAAGGAGGTCCACAGTGAAAGGAACGGACATGAACCGCATCGCCATCCTGGGCGGACTCGTCGTGGCGGCCTGCGTCCCCGCGGTCGTCGGACTGGTCGGCAACGCCTCCTTCGGTGACAGCGTCCCGGTGCGGGTGCCGACCTCGGCGGTGCTGACCACCGACGACCGCGGCACCACCGGCTCCGACGACACCGTCGTGCTCACCACGCCGGACGGGACCACCATCCAGCTCACCCCGAGCTCGACGGCCGGCACCACCGACACGACCACCACCTCCACCACACCGACCACCACCTCGACTTCCGTCGACGATCACGGTGGCCGGGACGACGAGCCCGGCGACGACCACGGCGGCCGGGGGGAGGCGACGTCGTCCGCGCCGTCCACCTCCACAGCCGCCCCGGCACCCTCGACCACGGCTCCCTCGACCTCGACCCCGACCTCCACGTCGTCGAGCACCGCCACCAGCACCTCGGACGACCGCGGCGGCGACCGCGGCGGGTCCGACGACCCCGCCGGCGATGATCGTGGTCGCGGTGGTGACGACCAGGGCGGTGACGCCCGGGGCGGCGCCGCCTCCGGCCGCGGGGGTGCCGCTCGCG
>JBQGEH010000870.1:0-5554 GCA_052039515.1 Nakamurella sp.
TCCGTGCGCCCCGGCATCGCCGACGTCGAACTGCCGACCGACCTCCCGGCCGCGCCCACCGCACCCCGGCCGCGCCCACCGCCCCCCCCGCCCCCACCACCACCCCGAAGGTACCCCAGTTAGCCCCGGTGGACCGCCCCCAGCCCGGCACCCACCCCGACCTGGGAACGGACCGAGACCGACGGCCAACCCGGCGTCGGCGACGACGCCTCCGTCCCGCGGGACTCCGTGCGCCCCGGCATCGCCGACGTCGAACTGCCGACCGACCTCCCGGCCGCGCCCACCGCACCCCCGGCCGCGCCCACCGCACCCCCGGCCCCGACCACCTCGCCGAAGGTCCCCGAGTTCGCCCCGGTCGACCGCCCCGAGCCGGTCCAGCGGCCCACCGCCGCCCCGACCGTCGTCCCCGCCGCGGGCCCGGACGAGATCGAGTCCGCCGACGGCCGGCTGTCGCGGCTCCGCGGCCGGCTCAGCCGCACCCAGAACACCTTCGGCCGCTCCATGCTCGGCCTGCTCGGCGCCGGTGACCTCGACGAGGACTCCTGGAACGACGTCGAGGACACCCTGCTGATGGCCGACCTCGGCTCGGGCGCCGCGGCGGAGATCGCCACCACCCTGCGCGCCCAGGTCGCCGCCCGCGGGGTCGGCTCCGCCGCCGAGGCCAGGGCGCTGCTGCGCAAGGTGATGATCGACACCCTCGACCCGTCGATGGACCGTTCGGTCCGCGCGCTGCCGCACGACGGCCGCCCCTCGGTGGTGCTCGTCGTCGGCGTCAACGGCACCGGCAAGACCACCACCACCGGCAAGCTCGCCCGCGTCCTCGTCGGCTCCGGCCGGACCGTCGTGCTCGGCGCCGCCGACACCTTCCGGGCCGCCGCCGCCGACCAGCTCGCCACCTGGGGGGAGCGGGCCGGCGCCACCACCGTCCGCGGCCCGGCCGGCAGCGACCCGGCCGCGATCGCGTTCGAGGCGGTCAAGCGCGGCATCGACGCCGGCGCCGACGCCGTCCTCATCGACACCGCCGGCCGGCTGCACACCAAGACCGGCCTGATGGACGAGCTGGGCAAGGTCAAGCGGGTCGTGGAGAAACAGGCGAAGGTCGACGAGATCCTGCTCGTGCTGGACGCCACCACCGGGCAGAACGGCATGGTCCAGGCCAAGGTGTTCGCCGACGTCGTCGACATCACCGGCATCGTGCTGACCAAGCTCGACGGCACCGCCAAGGGCGGCATCGTGGTCGCCGTGCAGCGGGCGCTGGGTGTGCCGGTCAAGCTGGTCGGACTGGGCGAAGGGGCGGACGACCTGGCGCCGTTCGAACCGGCCGCCTTCGTCGACGCGCTGCTGGGGGACTGACCGTCGGCACGGCACGGTGGTGACCCCCGCCACCGTGCTGACCCAGCGTGAGCGGCGCCCACGGCGCATTTACCGCGCGGCAACGGCGACGCGCCCGCGTTCACGCCGGGGAAACATCGACGAACAGCGAACGCAACACGATCCCGGGACTCTGCTAGACGTCCCCGGGCCGTCCTGGTCCGGATGCCCATCCGTTCACACCAGGAGATCCTATGGACGATCCGTTCGCCCTCGATTCCGGTAACACCGCGTTCATGATCCTCGCGGCCTCGCTCGTGCTGCTCATGACGCCGGCCCTCGCCTTCTTCTACGGCGGCATGACCCGGTCCAAGTCCGTGCTCAACATGATGATGATGTCGTTCGGTGCCCTCGGGCTCGTCGGCATCATCTGGGTGCTGTGGGGCTACTCGGCCACCTTCGGCACCGACCAGGGCGGCATCATCGGTGACCCGTTCCAGTACTTCGGCCTCAGCGGGCTGACGAACGAGGAGAGCCTGATGAAGGGCTCCGGCGTCCCCGCCATCGTCGCCGTCGGCTACCAGGCCACCTTCGCGATCATCACGGTCGCGCTGATCTCCGGCGCCATCGCCGACCGGGTCAAGTTCTCCACCTGGATGGTCTTCGCGGGCCTCTGGGCGACCCTGTGCTACATGCCGATCGCGCACATGGTGTGGGGCGGCGGCTGGCTGGGCGGCGACGGCTTCGTCGCCGAGAACCTGTCCACCCCGATCGACTTCGCCGGTGGCACCGTCGTGCACATCAACGCCGGCATGGCCGGTCTGGTGCTCGCCCTCATCGTCGGCAAGCGCAAGGGCTTCGGCAAGGAGCCGATGCGTCCGCACAACCTGACCCTGGTCATGCTGGGTGCCGCGCTGCTGTGGTTCGGCTGGTTCGGCTTCAACGCCGGCTCCGAGTTCGCCGCCGACGGCACCGCCGGCCAGGCCTGGCTCAACACCACCATTGCCACCTGCGCCGCCATGCTCGGCTGGCTCATCGTGGAGAAGCTGCGGGACGGCCACGCCACCAGCCTCGGCTCCGCCTCGGGCATCGTCGCCGGCCTCGTCGCCATCACCCCGGCCGCGGCCGCCGTCGACATCTACGGCGCCAGCTTCCTCGGTCTCATCGCCGGTGCGGTCTGCGCGCTGGCCGTGGGCCTGAAGTACAAGCTCGGCTACGACGACTCGCTCGACGTCGTCGGCGTGCACCTCGTCGGCGGCCTCATCGGCACCGTCCTCATCGGCTTCTTCGCCCACCTGCCCACCGAGGACAACGGCCTGCAGACCTTCGCCCCCGACGGTGCGCTGGACGGCCTGTTCTACGGCGGCGGCGCCACCCAGCTGCTCACCCAGATCGTCGTCGCGCTCATCGCGGTCGTCATCTCCGGCGTGATGACCCTGATCATCGGTCTCGCCCTCAAGGCGACCATGGGCTGGCGCATCCCGGAGGAGGACGAGATCGAGGGCATCGACGTGGTCGTCCACGGCGAGCAGGCCTACGAGCTCGAGGCGTCCGGTGGCAGCGGCCACGGCGTGCTCACCAAGTCCCTGTCCACCTCGGTCAAGTCGGAGGTCTGATCCTTGAAGCTCATCACCGCAGTCATCAAGCCGTTCAAGCTGGACGAGGTGCGGGCCGCGCTGCTCGCCTTCGGTGTCCAGGGCATGACGGTCCAGGAGGCTTCCGGCTACGGCCGGCAGCGCGGCCACACCGAGGTCTACCGCGGCGCGGAGTACACCGTGGAGCTGCTGCCCAAGGTGCGCCTGGAGATCCTGGTCGACTCCGACGACGCCGACGACGTCATCGACGTCATCGTCCGGGCCGCCCGCACCGGCAAGATCGGTGACGGCAAGGTCTGGTCGGTGCCGGTGGACAGTGTGGTGCGGGTCCGGACCGGCGAGCACGGCCAGGAAGCCCTCTGACGGTGGACTCCACCGTGGGTACCGGCTACGCGGACCTGCGGGCTCAGCTGCTGGGCCGGACCGGGGTTCCCGGTCCGGCCCGGCGGCGGGCGTTGGCCCGGCTGACCGATTCCTGGTTGGCCGGGCTCGCGCACGAGGCGGGTGTGACCGTCGGTGGCGTCGCGCTGGTCGCCGTCGGCGGCTACGGCCGCGGCGAGCTCAGCCCGTACTCCGATCTCGATCTGCTCCTGCTGCACTCCAGCGAGACCCCGGCGTCCTACGCCGAGATGCTCGCCGAACGCCTGTGGTACCCGATCTGGGATTCCAAGGTGAAGCTCGACCACTCGGTCCGTTCGGTGGGCGGCGCCCGTCAGATCGCGCGGGTGGACCTGCCCGCGATGCTCGGCATGCTCGACCTGCGACACATCGCCGGCGATCCGGAACTGGCCGGGCTGCTGCGCCGCCGGGTGCTGGCCGACTGGCGCGCCGACGCCCGGGAGCGGCTGCCGTTGCTGGAAGCCAGCTGCGCCGAACGCACGGACCGCAGCGGCGAACTGGCCTTCGCCACCGAACCCAACCTCAAGGAGTCCCGCGGCGGGCTGCGCGACCTGGTCGTGATGCGCGCGGTGGCCGCGTCCTGGCTCGCCGACTGCCCGCACCAGGGACTGGAGGAGGCCCGCTCCGACCTGCTCGACGTCCGCGACGCGCTGCACCTCACCGCCGGACGGCGCACCGACCGCCTGCACATCCAGGACCAGGACGAGGTCGCCAAGGCGCTGGACGTCCCCGACCGGGACGCCCTGCTGGTGTCCGTCGCCGGGATCGGCCGCACGGTGGCGCTCGCCGCCGACCTGACCTGGCACCGGGTGCACCGCGCCATCGAGCAACCCAGCCGGACCAGCCAGGTCTACGACGTGGGCGGCCGCTTCGCCCGCCGCGCCCAGCGGCTGCCGCTGGCCGACGGCGTCGTCGAGCAGGAGGGCGAGGTCATCCTGGCCCGGGCCGCCAACCCGGCGCGGGACCCGGCGCTGCCGGTGCGGGCCGCCGCCGCGGCCGCGCAGGCCGGCCTCACCATCGCCCCGGCCACCGTGCACCGGCTGGCCAAGCTCTGCCCGCCGCTGTCCGAGCCGTGGCCGTCGGCCGCGCTCACCGCGTTCGTGTCGCTGCTCGGCGCCGGTGAGCCGATGGTCACCGTCTGGGAGTCGCTGGACCAGGCCGGACTGATCTCGTCGATGCTGCCCGGCTGGGAGCGGCTGCGCTCGATGCCGCAGTGGGACCCGATCCACCAGTTCACCGTCGACCGGCACCTGATGGAGACCGCCGTCCAGGCGTCCCGGCTGGTCCGCCGCGTGCGCCGGCCCGACCTGCTGCTGCTCGCCGCGATCTTCCACGACATCGGCAAGGGCACCGGCCGCGACCACAGCGAGGCCGGCGCCGAGATGATCCCGGACTGGCTGCGCCGCCTCGGGGTCGCCGAGGCCGACATCGCCGTCGTCGAGACCCTGGTCCGGCACCACCTGCTGCTCGCCGACACCGCCGCGCGCCGCGACCCGGAGGATCCGGCGACCATCAGCGCGATCACCGCGGTCATCCAGGACCTGGACACCCTGCAGTTGCTCGCCGCGCTCACCGAGGCCGACAGCCGAGCCGCCGGACCGAAGTCGTGGTCGACGTGGAAGGCCGCCCAGGTGGCGCGGCTGGTCTCGCGCACCACCGCGGCCATCGGCATCGGGATGCCGCTGACCGCGGTGCCCGCGGCCACCGCCCGGGAGCACGAGCTGCTGGCGCAGGCCGCCGACGGCACGGTCACCGTCCGGGTCGACTCCGGGCTGGGCGGGCTCACCGTCACCGTGGCCGCCCCCGATCGGCCGGGCCTGCTCGCCGCGGCCGCCGGCACCCTGACGCTGCACCGGCTGACCATCCGCGGCGCCACCGCCCGAACGGTCGGCGACACCGCCGTGCAGGTGTGGACGGTGCAGTCCCAGTTCGGCGACGCGCCGCAGGCTGACACCGTCCGGGCCGATCTGGTCCGCGCGCTGGACGGCGGCATCGACGTCAGCGCCGCCCTGGCCCGGCGCAGTCCCGCCCGCGACCGGGTACCGGCCCCGCCCCCGGTCATCGAGCTGCTGCCCGCGGCGTCGGACCGGGCCACCGTGCTGCAGGTCCGCGCCCACGACGTCCCCGGGCTGCTGCACCGCATCACCGGGGCGCTGGCCGACGCCGGCGTGACCGTGACCACGGCGCTGGTGGACACCCTCGGATCGGAGGTGGTCGACGTGGAAGGCCGCCCAGGTGGCGCGGCTGGT
>JBQGEH010000871.1:0-8984 GCA_052039515.1 Nakamurella sp.
ATTTCGTCCGCTCCACGGGCACAATCACCCCGAAAGTAGCGGCTTTACCGAACAACGGGCCTCACCAGGTGGCGCCTGACGGGTGTCCTACTTTCGGGGTGATTGTGCCCTGTGAGCGGCCGACATCACCCCGAAATCTGATGGTCAGTGCAGGGCTTCCCGGAGTTCGTCCTCGACCTCGGTGGAGGCGACGAACAGCAGCTCGTCGGCGGGCTCCATGGGAACGTCGGGCTGCGGGACGATGACCCGCCCACCGCGCAGGATCGCCACCAGCGCGGCGTCGCGGGGGAGCCGCAGGTCTCTGACGGCGAGGCCGGCGAGATGCGTCGCCTTGGGCAGCGTGACCTCGACGAGGTTGGCCTGACCCTGCCGCAGCGTGAACAGCCGCACCAGGTCGCCGACGCTCACCGCCTCCTCGACCAGCGCGGCCAGGATGCGCGGCGTGGACACCGACACGTCCACGCCCCACGCCTCGGTGAACAGCCACTCGTTGCGGGGGTCGTTGACCCGGCCGACCACGCGGTTGACCGCGAACTCGGTCTTGGCCAGCAGCGCCACCACCAGGTTGACCTTGTCGTCGCCGGTGGCGGCGATCATCACGTCGCAGGTCTGGATGCCGGCGTCCTCGAGGCTCGTGACCTCGCAGGCGTCGGCCAGCACCCACTCGGCCTCCTCGATGAGGTGCGGCCGGATGTTGGTCGGCTCCCGGTCGATGAGCATGACCTGGTGGCCGTTCTCGATGAGCTCACCGGCGATGGACCGGCCGACCGAGCCCGCTCCCGCGATCGCGATGCGCATCAGGCCACCTCGTCCGGTCCGAGCGAGGACACCGTGGCCAGCCGCTCCATGTCGGTGGTGAGCACGGTGGCGTAGATGAGGTCACCCTCCTGGATCACCGTCTGCGGATCGGGCAGCAGCCCGGACCCGAAGCGGACGACGAACGACGTGCGCATCCCCAGGAACGCCTCGAGCTGGCTCAGCGGCTTGCCCAGCCAGTCCCGGTGGTAGGGGACCTGCGCGACCAGCACCGTCCCCGACGGGTCGCGCCACTCGCTGACCAGCCCGTCCGGGATGACCGCGCGCAGCAGCCGGTCGGTCGTCCACGGCACGGTCGCCACCGTCGGGATGCCCAGCCGCTCGTAGACCTGGGCGCGTTTGGGGTCGTAGATGCGGGCGACCACGGTCTCCACGCCGAACTGCTCGCGGGCCACCCGGGCGGCGATGATGTTGGAGTTGTCGCCGGAGCTCACCGCGGCGAATGCGTGCGCCTCGGGGACGCGGGCCTCGATGAGGGTGTTGCGGTCGAAGCCGATGCCGACCACCTGCAGGCCCTTGAAGTCCGGTCCGAGCCGACGGAACGCGGCCTCGTCGCGGTCGATCACGGCGACCGAGTGACCCCGCAGATCGAGGATCCGGGCCAGCGACGAACCGACGCGACCGCACCCCATGATCACGATGTGCACGAGCGAGAACTCCGTCCAGACGCGCTTCCCCGGGCGGACGCCGGGCAGCCCACAGGCCGCGTCACACTATCGTGACCCCGGACGGCGCCGGAAGTACGCACCCCAACGTAGGCTCGCGCCCGTGTCGAAGCTCACCAGCACGGCGAAGCGCATTCTCGTCGGCCGTGCGTTCCGTAGCGACAAGCTGTCGCACACCCTGTTGCCCAAGCGGATCGCGCTGCCGGTGTTCGCCTCGGACGCGCTGTCCAGCGTGGCCTACGCGCCGGCCGAGATCTTCATCGTGCTGTCCGTGGCCGGGCTCGCGGCCTACGCCTACGCCCCGTGGATCGCCGCCGCCGTCGCGCTGGTGATGATCGTGGTGGTGCTGTCGTACCGGCAGAACGTGCACGCCTACCCCAGTGGCGGCGGCGACTACGAGGTCGCCACCAAGAACCTCGGGCAGCGCTTCGGCCTGGTCGTCGGCAGCGCCCTGCTGGTCGACTACATCCTCACCGTCGCGGTGTCGACCGCGGCGGGCGTGGCCAACATCGGCTCGGCGATCAAGTTCGTCGGCGACCACAACGTCGCCTTCAGCGTCGGCATCATCGTGCTGGTCACCGCGGCGAACCTGCGCGGCCTCAAGGAGGCCGGGGCGGCGTTCGCGTTCCCCGTCTACGCGTTCATCATCGCCATCTTCGGCATGCTCATCACCGGGCTGATCCGCTACTTCTTCGGCGCGGACGGCGCGATGCGCGCCGAGAGCGCGGACTTCCAGCTGGAGGCCACCCACGGCAGCACCGGCATCCTGCTGGTGTTCCTGCTGCTGCGGGCGTTCTCGTCCGGCTCGGCGGCGCTGACCGGGGTGGAGGCGATCTCCAACGGCGTCCCCGCGTTCAAGAAGCCCAAGGCGAAGAACGCGGCGACCACGCTGGCCCTGATGGGCCTGATGAGCGTGAGCATGATGATCGGCATCGTCAGCCTGGCCATCGTCACCAAGGTGCACGTCGCCGAACCGGGCGTGGTGATGATCGGGCAGCCACCGGACTACCACGAGAAGACGGTGATCGCGCAGATCGCCGGGGCGGTGTTCTCCGGGTTCCCGCCGGCGTTCTACTTCGTCTCGTTCACCACCGGCCTGATCCTGGTGCTGGCCTGCAACACCGCGTTCTCCGGCTTCCCGGTGCTCGGGTCGATCCTCGCGCAGGACCGCTTCCTGCCCCGGCAGTTGCACACCCGCGGCGACCGGCTGGCGTTCTCCAACGGCATCCTCTTCCTGGCCGTCGTCGCGATCATCCTGATCATCGCCTTCCAGGCCGACGTCACCGCGCTCATCCAGCTCTACATCGTCGGGGTGTTCGTGTCGTTCACCTGCTCGCAGGGCGGGATGATCCGGCACTGGAAGCGGCTCATCGACCGCGAGCCCGACCGGGCGGTCAAGGCGCAGCTGCGTCGCAAGCAGGCGATCAGCGCCACCGGCTTCGGCCTCACCGGCACCGTGCTGATCATCGTGCTGATCACCAAGTTCCTGTCCGGTGCGTGGATCACCATCCTCGCGATGGCCACCATCTACGGCGTGATGGTGTCGATCCGGCGGCACTACGACCGGGTGGCCAGCGAGATCGCCGCCAACGAGGACGATCTCGTGCTGCCCAGCCGGGTGCACGCGATCGTGCTGGTGTCCAAGGTGCACCTGCCGACGATGCGGGCGCTGGCCTACGCGCGGGCCACCCGGCCCGACATCCTGGAGGCGGTGACGGTCAACGTCGACCCCGCCGACACCGCGAACCTGGCCCGGGAGTGGGAGGACCGCGAGCTGCCGGTGTCGCTGAAGGTCATCGACTCGCCGTTCCGCGAGATCACCAAGCCGATCCTGGATTACGTGCGCCGGGTGCGCCGGGACTCACCCCGGGACGTGGTGGCGGTGTACCTGCCGGAGTACGTGGTCGGCCACTGGTGGGAGCAGATCCTGCACAACCAGTCGGCGCTGCGGCTGAAGGGCCGGCTGCTGTTCACCCCCGGCGTGATGGTCACCTCGGTGCCGTGGCAGCTGTCCAGCTCCCGCGACGTCGAGCAGCGCATCGACCAGCGCGGGGACCGGGAGATCTCCGCGGCCGGCCGGCGGTCGGCGGCCACCCGCATCGAGGAGAGCGAGCCGTTCCGCACCCGGTCGTAGGATCGGGTGCCAGCTGCCTCCGATCGAGCGGAACCGTCATCAGCACCGAAACCTCCCCTGATCCGTCCGACCTCGCCCCCGGCGACGTCGTCGAGCTGACCGTCGGGCCGGTGGCCCACGGCGGCCACTGCGTCGCCCGGTACGAGGGCCGGGTGGTGTTCGTCCGGCACGCGCTGCCGGGGGAACTGGTGCGGGCCCGGATCACCGAGGCGAAGGCCGGCTCGTTCTGCCGGGCCGACGCGATCGACGTCCTCGAGGCTGCCGCGGGCCGGGTCACCCCGCCGTGCGTGCACTTCCACCCGGGCGGCTGCGGCGGCTGCGACTTCCAGCACGCCTCGCCCGAGCTGCAGCGGGAGCTCAAGACCACCGTGCTGCACGAGCAGCTGCACCGGCTGGCCAGGACCAATGCCGACGCCACCGTGGAGCCGCTGCCCGGGAACGGTTTCGGC
Source organism: Nakamurella sp. (assembly GCA_052039515.1). Classification (GTDB taxonomy): domain Bacteria; phylum Actinomycetota; class Actinomycetes; order Mycobacteriales; family Nakamurellaceae; genus Nakamurella. Next base: position 4,065 of record JBQGEH010000871.1, read on the forward strand.
TGGCGCACCCGCGTCCGCTGGGGGCTCGCGCTGCAGGACGGCGAGCCGCGGCTCGGGCCGCGGGTCCAGCGGTCGGCGGCATTGGTTCCGGTGTCCCCGGAGGCGCCGTGCCTCATCGCCTCGCCGGGGCTGTCGACGCTCGCCGTGGACGTCGCCGACCAGCTCGGCCCGGACCTGACGCCCGAGGACGCCTACGAGATGGTCCTCACGATGGCCGAGGACGGCACCGAGCACGTCACCGAGGCCGGCGCCGAGGACGCCGACGTCGTGTGGGAGACCGTCCACGGGCGGCGCTTCGCCGTCGCCGCCGACGGCTTCTGGCAGGCCCACCCGGCCGCCGCCGCCACCTACGTCGACACCGTGCTGGAGCTGCTGCCCGACGACCTCACCGGCGGCACCACCTGGGACCTCTACGGCGGGGTGGGGCTGTTCGCGGCGTTCCTGGCCGACCGTGTCGGCGTCACCGGCACCGTCGCCACCGTCGAGCTCGACCGCACCGCCACCGCGCTGGCCCGGCACAACCTGGCCGGGCTGCCGCAGGCCGTGGTGAAGTCCGGGATGGTCGAGAAGGTCGTCGGGACGCTGCCCGGCCCGGTCGACGCGATCGTGCTGGACCCGCCGCGCACCGGCGCCGGGAAGAAGGTCTGCGACGCGATCGCCGGTCGCGGGCCCGCGGTCGTGGTGTACGTGGCCTGCGACCCGGCCGCACTGGCCCGCGACACCGCGTTCCTGGCCGCGGCCGGCTACCGGCTCGACACGCTGCGGGCGTTCGACGCCTACACGCAGACCCACCACCTCGAGGCGATCGCCCGGTTCGTCCCGGCCGGCTGAGGGTCAGGTGGGCAGCCGGTCGCGCAGCTCGCCGGGCCGGTCGGTGATGATGCCGTCCACGCCGAGGACGGTCAGCACGTCCCACTCGGTCGCGTCGTTGCTGGTCCACACCACGACCGACAGCCCGGCGGCGTGCAGCGTCCCGACCAGCGCGGGTGCGGCCAGCAGGGCCGTCGCCTCCGGGTGGTAGGACGACATCCGCAGCTCCCGGCACAGCGTCACCGGGTCGTCGTCCAGGTCCTCGCGCAGCAGCCCGAGCCAGACGTCCGGGTCGGCGGCGCGGAGCCGCTGCAGCACGTCGACCTCGAAGCTCTGCAGCCGGACCCGGTCCGCCGCGCCGCTGCCGGCGATCACGGCCAGCAGCGTGTCCAGCTCGGCGTCGGTGTGCGGCCCCTTGATCTCCAGGAGCACCCGGCCGTCGGGAGGCAGTGCGATGAGCAGGTCGGCCAGGGTGGGGATGCCGGTGGCGTGGCCGGCGAACCAGCTGCCCGCGTCCAGACCGGCGAGGTCGGCCGCGGTGCGGTCGCGCAGCGGGCCGGAGCCGTCGGTCGTGCGGTCCAGGGTGTCGTCGTGGAACAGCACCGGGACGCCGTCGGCGGCGGGTTGCACGTCGGTCTCGATCCAGTCGACCCCGGCCGACCAGCACGCCCGGAACGACGGCATCGTGTTCTCCGGCTCGGTGGCGCTGCTGCCGCGGTGACCGATCACCAGCGGGGTCGCCGTTCCGCGGAGCAGGCCGGCGGGGGGTGGCGGGCCGTCGGGGGTCATGGCCGCAGGATAGAGGAGCGGACGCCGCGCGTACCGACACCGTCACGGCGGGTGAGCGTCCCGGCCGTCCCGGGAACGCCGGAAGCGGTACCGTCGAGCTCGTGCCGACGAACGATCCCGCCCTGCCCGGGGGCCTGTCCCCGGAGTACCTGCGAGGCCTCGACCAGGACGGGCTGACCGCGCTCGCCGGGTCGATCCGCACCTTCCTGGTCGACCAGGTGAGCCGCCGCGGCGGGCACCTCGGCCCCAACCTCGGGGTCGTCGAGCTGACGATGGCGCTGCACCGCGTCTTCGACTCGCCGCGGGACCCGATCGTCTTCGACACCGGCCACCAGGCCTACGTGCACAAGATCGTCACCGGCCGCGCCGACCGCTTCGACACGCTGCGCACCCGCAAGGGGCTGTCCGGCTACCCGAGCCGCGCCGAGTCCGAGCACGACTGGGTGGAGAACTCGCACGCCTCCACGTCGCTGTCCTACGCCGACGGGCTGGCCAAGGCGTTCCAGGTCCGCGGGGAGCGGGGCCGCACCCCGGTGGCGGTGATCGGCGACGGCGCGCTCACCGGCGGCATGGCCTGGGAGGCGCTGAACAACATCGCCGCGGCCAAGGACCGGCCGCTGGTCATCGTGCTCAACGACAACGGCCGCTCCTACGCGCCGACCACCGGCGGGATGGCCGAGACGATGGCCCGGCTGCGGACCCGCCCGGGTTATGAGAAGGCGCTCGGTCAGGTCAAACGGCGGCTGCCCGCGGCGCCCGTGGTCGGCCGGCCGCTGTACCAGGCGCTGCACGCGGTGAAGCGGGCCGCCAAGGACTTCTTCCTGCCGCAGAGCATGTTCGAGGACCTGGGCCTGAAGTACGTCGGACCGATCGACGGCCACGACTTCGAGGCGCTGGAGCGGGCGTTGACCAGCGCCCGGGAGTTCGGCGGGCCGATCCTGGTGCACTGCCTCACCCGCAAGGGCCACGGCTACGGGCCGGCCGAGCGGGACGAAGCCGAGCGCTTCCACTCGCCGCCCGCCTTCGACCCGCAGACCGGGTTGCCGCTGGCCAAGGCGGCGTCGACGTGGACGTCGGTCTTCGGCCGCGAGATGGTCCGCGCCGGGGCCGAGCGTCCCGACATCGTCGCCATCACCGCGGCGATGAGCGGCCCCACCGGGCTGGATCCGTTCGGCGCCGCCTTCCCGGGCCGGCTCTACGACGTCGGGATCGCCGAGCAGCACGCCCTGACCTCCGCGGCCGGGCTGGCGCTCGGCGGGGTGCACCCGGTCGTCGCCGTGTACGCCACCTTCCTCAACCGCGCGTTCGACCAGCTGCTGATGGACGTGGCCCTGCACTCGCTGCCCGTCACCGTCGTGCTGGACCGGGCCGGTGTCACCGGCGAGGACGGTCCCAGCCACCACGGCATGTGGGACCTGACGCTCGCCGCCATCGTCCCCGGCCTGCGGGTGGCCACCCCGCGGGACGCGGTCACGCTGGCCGCCGAGCTCGACGAGGCGCTGGCGATCTCGGACGGGCCGACGCTGCTGCGGTTCTCCAAGGGGGCGGTGCCCGAGCCGATCCCGGCGGTGGACACCGTCGGCGGGATGGACCTGCTGGCCGTCCCCGGTGACGGGCTGGCCGACGACGTGCTGGTGGTCGCGGTGGGGGCGTTCTGCGGGATGGCCGTCGAGGTCGCCGCCCGGCTGGCCGACCAGGGCATCGGCGTCACCGTCGTCGACCCGCGCTGGGTGCTGCCGGTGTCGGCCGCGCTGCCCGGCCTCGCCGCCCGGCACCAGCTGGTGGTGACGGTCGAGGACGGCGGCCGCCGCGGCGGTGTGGGCGCCGCGGTCACCGAGGCGCTGCGCGCGGTCGACGTGCCGGTGTCGGTGTTCGGGCTGCCCCAGGAGTTCCTGGAGGCGGGCGCCCGCGCCGACCTGCTCGTCGACCTCGGGCTGACCGCCCAGTCGGTGGCCCGCTGGATCACCGAGCGGGTCGCGAGCCGCACCACCGCGGAGCAGCCGACCCCGTGACCGTCCGTCTCCAGGAGCTCCGTCCGGCCGACGACGTGGAGCTCGCCGCCCGGCTGCACGCGGTGCAGCTGGCCGCCTACCGGGTGGAGGCCGCGCTGATCGGTGACGACCGCATCCCGCCGCTGCACGAGACGGTCGCCGACGTGCGCGCCGAGCCGGTGAGCTGGCGCGGTGCGTTCGACGGCGCCGAGCTCGTCGGGGCGGTCGCCTGGACGGTGGGGCCGGACGGGCTGGACATCGACCGGCTCGTCGTCGACCCGGCGTGGCACCGGCGTGGGGTCGGTTCCGCGCTGGTCGCGTCGGTGCTGGCCGACGCCGGCGGGTCCCAGGTGACGGTGAGCACCGGCAGCGGCAACGTCCCGGCCCGCGAGCTGTACGTGCGGCACGGGTTCGTGCCCGCCGGGGACATCGAGGTCATCCCCACCCTGTGGGTGAGTCAGTACGTCCGTCCCGGACGGTGACGCGGCGGTTCAGAGCCGGCGGCCCGTCCGCGGGTCGAAGAACAGCACCTGGTCGTCGTCGAGGACGTCGACGGTGACCCGCGCCCCGAGCCGGGGTGCCTCGCGCATCGGGCAGCGCACGACCAGCGACTGACGCTGCGGGTCGTCGACGAGCACGCCGTGCACCAGCGCGGTGTTGCCGGTGATCTCGGCGCCGCGGACCGCCAGCGTCGCGCCCCGGGGCAGCAGGTGCACCGCCTCGGCGCGGACCGCCACCACCACCGGGGCGCCGTCGGGCAGGTCGTGCCGGGTCGGTACCGGCAGCACCAGCCCGCCCACCGCGGCGCCGTCGGCGGTGATGACGGCGTCCAGGGTGTTCATCGGCGGCGAGCCGAAGAACCGTGCGGCGGCGAGGCTCTCGGGGCGGTGGTAGACGTCCAGCGGGGGTGCGACCTCGACCAGCCGGCCGGCGTCGCGGACGGCGACCCGGTCGGCGAGGGTCATCGCCTCGGTGAAGTCCTGGGTCACGTACAGGATGGTGGTGCCGGTGTCCGACCGCAGTCGGGCCAGTTGGGCGCGGGCCTGCTGACGGTCGTCGCGGTCGAGTTGGGCGAGCGGCTCGTCCAGCACGAGCACCTCCGACGGCCGGACCAGCGCCCGGGCCAGGAACACCGCCTGCCGCTCCGGGCCGCTCAGCGATTGCGGGGTGCGGTCGAGCAGTCGGCGCAGGCCGAGCGTGCCGGCGACGTCGACGACCCGGGCGCTGACCACCGACGACGCCACACCGGCGATGCTCATCCCGAAGCCGATGTTCTCGCCGACCGTCATGTGCGCGTAGAGCGACGGACGGGCCGGCACGGTGGCCACCC